>CALATR010000960.1 GCA_937891875.1 uncultured Pseudomonadota bacterium
ACGAGAGGGGGTGCATCTGGCGATGCGAAGGTCCAACCCCTCACGTCCTGACCCCGACGGGAGCGGCGCGCGGACACCAATCCCGTGGCGACGCCATCATCGAGGAACGAGGAGACACCCCTCACGTCCTGACCCCGGATCCTGCCGGATCGCCATCTCCCCCCTGTCGGCCTGACCCCCGCCCGACGCTCGCCCCATCCATCGTGACTTGCGCTCCCCCCTGCGCTACCCGAGCCGCGATGGGCGACCACGACGAGCACGATCACGACCACGAGGGTCACGATCACGGCCACCACCACGACGACCTCGTCGAGGCCCCGGTCGCGGATCCGGCCCGACGACGGCGCTTCCGGGTGCTCATCGCCATCGGCGCCTGGATCGCGTTCCTCGGCTGGGTCGGCTGGCCCGCGTGGCACGTGCTCACCGCCTACCGCCCGCTCCGTCGCTTCGAGGGCGCACCGGCCACCTTCGGCTTCGCCCTGACCCTCGCCCTGGCGGCCTGGCTGCTGACCGTCACCCCAGAGCCGCGTCCGTCCAGCCCCCATCGGGTCGGCCAGTGGGTCCTCCGGGTGCTCGTGACCGCGTGCGCCGGGCTCGGCACGGCCAGTTGGCTCGTCGGCTGGGATGGCGTGGGCGCGGCCGCCATCGACTACGCCGCCTTCCCCATCGTGCTGCCCACCGTGCTCCTGGGGTTCGCCTACGTGGGGCGCCTGCACCGGCTCCTCGGCAGCTTCCGCTTCGCCAACCTCGCCGATCTGGCCGGCCTGGCCCTGCCCCTGCTGTGGATCGCGTCCCAGGCGATCGCCGGCTACCCCACCGCGTACGTGTGGGGCCCGGGCCTGCTGGGCATGGCGGTCGGCGCGGTCGCCCTCGGCGCCCTCGGCGTGGTCGCCCTCCTGCCCGAAGCTCCCTCGCCCGAAGTGCCCGCGACCGAGGCTGCCGATGAGTGACAACCCACTGCGCGACCTGCTCAACGATCGTCGCTGGAACCACGGCGATCTCGACCGCGTGTGGCTCGACACCGTGCACCGCGGCGCCCCCGACGATCGCCGCCGCATTCCCGGCCACGCCATCCGCGACATCGGTGGGGCGGGCCTGCACCTGGACCCGCCCGAGGTGGGGATCGACGAGGAAGAACCTGAAGAAGAGACTGGCGCGGACGGCATGCACCTGCCCTGGCACCGGGTGCTCGCGGTGTGGGTCGACGACACCCTGCTGTGGTCACGAACCTGATCCGGCTGTGACTCCGGGTGCGCTGGCGACGCGGACCGCGTAGACGCCAGACCTGGAGGTGATCGTGCGTTCCTGGCTCGCCCTGCTCCCCCTGCTCGCCGCCTCGGCCCTCGCCGCGGACGAGGCGCCGGCCAACGACGCCCCCGCCCCTCCGTCCGTGGAGGTCCGCGAAGAGGGCGCCCTGCGCTTCGAGGGCTGCCCGGTGCCCGAGCCCGAGCTCGCCGCCCGGCTCAACCAGTACCAGGAGATGCGCTCCGCCGGCTTCCGCGGCTTCGATCCCGCTGGCGGCGTGTTCATCGCCACCCGGTTCGGAGACGTCGCCCAGGCCCACCACGTCGCGATGCCCGACGGCGCGCGCACCCAGCTCACCTTCGGCGAGGAGCCCATCCGCTCCATCCAGCCCCACCCCAGCGAGCCCGATCGCGTCCTGCTCACGACCGATCTCGGCGGCAACGAGGCCTACCAGTTCGAGCTGCTGACGCCCTCCACCGGCGACCGCGTCCTGCTCACCGACGGCACCTCGCGCCACGGCGGCATCGCCTGGTCCGACGACCCCAGCCGCCCGAACGCGGTGCTGTACACGGGCACCGGCCGAAACGGCAAGGACTACGACATCTATCGCGCGGACGTCACCAACCCCGCCGGCGCCGAGCGCATCTTCGAGGGCGAGGGCTACGCCTGGGTCGCCGACTGGGACGCCGCCACCGACACCATCATCGTCGGCAAGTACGTCTCCAGCACCGAGAGCCGGGTCTACGTGCTCGAGGACGGTGCCCTGCGCGGCCTCACCCCAGAGGGCGAGGTGTCAGCGGGCGGCGGCGTCCTGACCCCCGACGCGTCCACCGCCTACGTCGTCAGCGATCACGAGGGCCAGTTCAAGCAGCTCTACGCCGTCGATGTTGCGTCCGGTGCCATGACCCGGCTGCCGATCGAGCTGCAGTGGGGCGTGGACGACTTCGCCTTGTCGCCGGACGGCCGTACCCTCGCCTTCACCGTCAACGAGCGCGGCTGGGCCCGGGTCTACCTGTACGACACGAAGAAGCAGACCGTGCGCAAGCCGGCCTCCCTGCCCGACGCCATGTTCTCCCGCCTCCAGTTCCACCCGGACAACCCCCGGATCCTGGGCATGTCGGTCTACGGCGCCGACCGGACCTCCGACATCTACACCCTCGACATCAAGAAGGACCGCGCCACCCGCTGGACCCACAGCGAGATGGCCGGCCTGTCACCGGAGGACTTCGTCGCCCCCCGCCCGTTCACCTGGAAGAGCTTCGACGGCCTCGAGCTCGACGGCTTCACCTACCAGCCCGAGGGCGAGGGCCCGTTCCCGGTCGTCATCGCCATCCACGGCGGCCCCGAGGGTCAGTCCCGCCCGGGGCTCGCCAGCACCTACCAGGTG
>CALATR010000961.1 GCA_937891875.1 uncultured Pseudomonadota bacterium
CGACGCCCTTCGCGACCACGAATGGCACGCCCATGCGGCGCAGGGCGCCCTCATAGATCGGCAGACGGGTCCGGGTGCGCAGCAGGATCGCGACCGGCGGCTCCCGGTGCACCTCGGGGTCGAGCAGGTCGAGCCCGGCCCATGCTCCGCGACCGGGCAGGACCTCCGCGGATAGCAGCCTGGCGACGGCCTCGGCCTCGGCGAGCCCCTCCGACGCGGCGTCCTCGGCCTCGTGCACGGCCAGGGTGACGGTGCCGCCAGTCACGTCGCGGCGGGCATCGAGGGGCGTGTACGGGGCCTCGTAGGCCGGACGCCCGGGGGAGGGCGGACCCAGCGAGCGCGCGAAGAAGTGGTTGAACCAGGCGATCAGCTCGGGCCGGCTGCGGAAGTTGTCCGGGAAGGTGACCGGCCGGACCCGAAGCTCGTCGATGGCGGCGCGGTAGACCGTGACGTCGCCACCGCGGAAGCGGTAGATGGCCTGCTTGGCGTCACCGACGACGAAGATCCGGTCGGCGGGCTGGTCGGGCTCGGGTCGGCCGAGCGCCCGCACCAGCGACCACTGCCGCCGGTCGGTGTCCTGGAACTCGTCGACCATGAGGTAGCGGTGCTCGGCGATGAGCTGGCGCCGCAGGGCCTCGTCGGCGAGCACGGCGTCGACCGCCCGGTCCTGCAGGGTGTCGAAGTCGAGCACGGCCTCGGCCTGAAAGTGCTCCTCCAAGGCCTGATCTGCCTGGATGGCCAGATCCGCCAGGACCTGGAGCGCGCCCAGCATGACCGCGTCCGCCCGGGTCGGCAGACCCTGGGACCGCTCCAGCCGCTCCGGCCACTCGACCAGCTGCTCGGCCACCCGGTCCAGGATCTCCTTGGCCGTGTCGTAGTGGATCAGCCCGGCCACCCGCCAGTCGCTCTTGCGCCCGACCACCGTGTGGTGCGACAGGGTGCGGGTCTTGCGCCCGTCCCGGGTGCACAGGGCCTGCAGGGTGGCCTGGTAGACGCCGATGATGTCGAACGCGTCGGGGTCGCCCTCCTCCATGAGGTCCTCGATGCGGGCGGCCAGGCGGCGGATGTCCGGGATGGCGGGCCCGGTGGGCGAGAGCGCCACGGCGGTGAGGATCTCCTCCAGCACGGGGAGAGCGGCCATCTCGAGCCAGTGCATCAGCTGCTGGGGCGACTCGGGGAACAGGTCCAGCAGGTCGCGCACGGTGACCTGGCCCGCGGCGTGGCGACGCAGGATCGGGCGCAGGAGCGAGCGGTTGTCGATCACGTGCAGCAGCGCGTCGCGCACCCCGCGGTGGCTGCCGACGGACGCGACCAGACGCCCCATGCGGTCGGCGTCCTCCGCGTAGGCCCGGCCGAGCACGGACTCGGCGATGGACCCGCGCAGCTCGCGCGAGTCGAGCTCATCGAGGACGTCGAACTCCGGCGGGGTGCCGGTCTCGGCGGGAAAGGCGTGCAGGACCTGGGCGCAGAAGCTGTGGAAGGTGCCGATCCGGGCAGCTTCGAACCGGTCCACCAGGTGGTCGAGCGCCGCGGAGAGCGCCCGGGCGTAGGCCCCGTCCTCGGCCACGTGCCCACCGATCTCCCCGTCGTAGCGGGCCAGGCTGGCGCGGGCGCCCTCGTCCTCCCGCACCAGGTCGGCGAGTGCGAGCAGGCGCCGGTAGCAGCGCTCGGCCATCTCCTCCGCGGCCTTCTCGGTGAAGGTCAGGACCAGAACGGCCCCGATCTCCGGCTGGGGCTTCAGCGGCGAGCGCGCGACTGCCAGGGCCGCCAGCTCCAGGAGCAGGGCGACGTAGCGGAGCGACAGCACCGTGGTCTTGCCTGCGCCCGCACCCGCGCTGACGACCAGCTCCCGGTCGATGGCCAGGGCCTGCTGCTGGGCGTCGGTCAGCCGCAGGGCGGGATCGGTGATGTCCAGGCGGGGGCGGGGCCCGGTGCAGTCCAGTCTCATGCCGCCCCCTCGGCGTCGTCGTCCTCGTCATCGGGGAGCAGGGGGCGCTGCAGATCGGCGGGGGACGCGGCGAGCACCGCGGCACGATCGGCATCCAAGCGGCAGATCCGGCGGAAGTCGCAGTGGCGGCACCCGGCCTGGTTGGGGGTGGCGAGGGTGGTGTGGGCCACGCCGCGACGCAGGCGGGCTGCGGACTCCCGGGCGTGGGTGAGCAGGGCCTCGCGCTCGGCCGCGGTCAGCTCCAGGCTGCTCCGCCGGCTGGCGCGCACGTCGTCGAGCACCGCGGCCTCGCCCACGAAGCCGGTCTCGCGCACCGCGTCGGCCCGCCCGAGGGTGACGAAGCCCGCAGCGACCGGACGACCGGGGGCCTGCTCCGCCCGGGCGGCGGCATAGGCGATGGGCTGGAGCACGAGGCCGGCGCTGACGTCCTGGGGCCGGGGGGCGCGCCCGGTCTTGTAGTCGAGCACGAGCGAGCCGTGGGGCGTGCGATCGACCCGGTCCAGCTGGGCCTTGAGCAGCAGCCCGTCCAGCTGGATGCTCTGCGCCTGCTCCACCGCGACCGGGGTGCGCCCCGCCCGCAGCTCCGCCTCGAGCCAGACGCGCAGCACGCCCGCGGGGCGCTGGTCCACCAGACCGGCGAGCCACTCGTCCCGGAGGTGATCGAGCAGGACCGCCGAGAATCCGCCCTCCTTGGACAGTTCGTCCAGGCGCTGCAGGGCGGTCTGGTGCAGCTCCCGGCGCAGGGCGGCGGGGTCCCCCGCGATGGGGCGGCCGAGGCGGGGCTGCAGGAAGGCCTCGAGGATGGCGTGCAGCACGCTGCCCTTGCGGTGGGGCGGCACCTCGGGCGCGACCGGCTCCAGGGCGGACAGGTCCAGCAGTCGCTGGTACCAGAAGCGCGCGGGGCACTTGAGGTAGGTCTCG
>CALATR010000962.1 GCA_937891875.1 uncultured Pseudomonadota bacterium
CCTGCGCGACGCCATCCTGTCCATGTCCGCCGAAGAACGCGCCTTGTCCGCACGGGATCCCGTGTTCCTCGACCGGATCACGACCCTGACCGAGGGCCACCCCGGCGCCGAGGACGAGCTGTACGCCCTGCTCTTCGCCGGTGGGGGCGCGGCGGAGGCGAAGCGCCTGCAGAGCCTCGGCCACGGGGTCGAGTGGAACCTGTTCGACGACCCCTGGACCGCGGTCGACGGGTTCTCGCGGCTCTCGGTCGACGAGCAGGCGGAGGCCGCCCTGAGTCCGGAGGGCCGGCAGCCGTGGATCCTCGCCACGGCGGGCTCGCCGGACGCGCAGGCGGCGCTGCTCGCGATGATGGACGCCTCTACCGACGCGGCGGGCGCGTCCTGGGAGGCCGAGCAGAGCGACGCCGGACTGGCGGGGGGCGCGGCCGCGGCTCCGGCGCAGCGTGCGTTCGTGCTCCGGGCGGTGTCCCGCCTCCGCGCCTCGTTCATGGACGTCGAGCAGGACGCCGTGAGTGCTGTGATCACCGCAGCGGCGGACGTGGCCAGGGAGGCGCGCGCCCTGACGGACGAGGCGGCGGATCCCCAGACGGCGACCGCGCCCGAGGGCTGGCTGATCGGCGAGGCGATGCGCGCGGTCTGGCTCGAGGTGGGGGCGGAGGTGCAGCAGCGCTTCGCGCCGCAGAGCCTGGTCGGCACCACCGACGATCTGGACCGGGGCCTGGCCCGGGAGGAGCACGGGGACGAGGCCGTCGAGCACTATTCCTTCACCACGGCCATGAACGACGTCGACGCCATGGTGAAGACGGCGATCCTGCAGTGGCACTCGGAGTCGCTGGGCTCGGTCGCCGTGCTGGCCTACCGCAGCGCGGGCTCGTCGATGGACGTGGCCGGCATGGTCCGGGCCATCGGCGTGCTGTCCAACGAGGACGTGGCGCGGGAGTTCACCAACTTCACGGCGCCGGGTGTCGATGGATCTGAAGCGTTCGAGCCGGTCTATCGGGCGTTCAGCCAGGCGCGGGCCGCGCGGGAGGCGGCGGAGGAAGCCGGGGGCGAGGAAGGGGAGTCCGCCGAGCTGACCCGGCTGCGCGCGGACGAGCAGCTGCGCATGGCCGAGGTGGCCAAGCACCCCATCGACGTCCGGGCGGGAGCCAACCTCGTGCACGCCGACGCGCGCCTGTCCTCCAACCACGCCCTGTCCGACTTCAGCGGTCCGGAGCAGGACGCCATCAAGAAGGCCCTGCGCGGACGCATCCAGAAGCTGCCGGAGAAGCTGGTCCTGGAGCAGCTGCGGGCGGAGACTCGGGACAAGGACCTGGTGTGGGGTGCCCAGCGGCAGGCTGCGCTGATCGTCTCCGGCAGTCGGGACAAGGCGGACCGCTCGCTCACGTACGATCCCTTCGACATCGGCACGTTCACGAGCTCGGACGACGAGGCGGCCGGGCGCTACCTCGCGCTGGCCGACGGCTACCAGCGGATCCTCGCCGACCGGAAGATGTCCCCTGAAGAGCAGGCCGAGCTGGAGGCCCTCAGCGCCGAGTTCGAGGTGTCGCTCTCCGAGTTCCTGGAGACCAAGCAGAAGGTCGCCGACGCGGTCAGCAAGGTGGTCGCCGGGCTCGTGAGCGCGGCCGTCACCGCAGCCACCGGGGGGGCGGCGGCACCGGTCGTCGCGGCACTGCTGGTGACGGCGCTGGCCGGGGGGGCCGACATCATCATCCACGAGGCGCTGCTGGGCGACGACTACGAGTCGGACGACGCCTTCGCCGAGCTGTGCGTGGACCTGCTGAAGACCGCGATCACCGCCCAGCTCGCCCAGGGCTGGCAGCAGGGTGGGGAGGCGCTGCAGCAGGCGCTCGTGCGCGGACCGGCCGGACGCAAGCTCATCCTGGGACTGCGGGAGCTCGAGGGCGCCACCCGCTCGGCGTTCGGGGAGTTTGGCGCGGAGCTGGTCACGGGGACGGCGGCGGCCGGGCTCGAGGGCGCGACCGGTGGGCTGAAGGACGCAGCGCTCTCGATGCTCGACCCGACGATGTACAAGCACGGCTGGGATCGGGGCCTCGCCGAGGGGCTCGCGGGGCTTGAGGGCGCGGTCATGGGCATGGACGACGCCGCCCTGGACGCAATCCTGGCGGAGGTCGCCGATCAGCTGGGCACCAAGGCCGGCGAGGCTGCCACGGGGGCGTTCGGCCCGGGCAGGTCGGCCGCCGGGCGTGAGGCGTTCGGCAAGGACAAGGAGCGGGACCCGCACGCACCCGACCCGCGCAAGGAGCCCG
>CALATR010000963.1 GCA_937891875.1 uncultured Pseudomonadota bacterium
CCCGCAGACCACACGGCAGGTCCAGCACCGCGTCGACCGCCGGGCCGCCATCGCCGGAGAAGTCGCGCCCGCCGGTGCCGGCGATGAACTCCACGGTCGACAGGTCCGGCGAGATCCGCGCGACCCGCGAGTTGTGCCACGCCGCGAGGATCATCGAGCCGTCCGACTGCCAGGACACGTCGGTCGGGTGGTTCCACTCGGCGTTCAGGGCGTCGCCCGGCGGGCCGTCGCCCAGGAAGCCGCCGATCCCGGTGATGGTCTGCACCCGGTCTTCCTCGTCCAGGGTGATGACCCGGTGGTTGTTCCAGTCCATCAGCACCGGCCAGCCCTCGGTCGGGTGGAAGGCGACGTCGACCACCCAGAACGTGCGGGCCTCGAGGCGGTGGGTGCCGTCCTCGGACAGGCCGGCGACGCCTGGGGTGCCGAACCAGGTGCAGATCTCCCCGGCCTCGCAGGTCGATCCGCAGGCCGTGGTCCCGAGGGTGGCGAGCAGGGCGAGGGGCAGCAGGCGGGAGGTCACGGGATCACCATGCGGATGCGGTGGTTGTAGGTGTCGGCGATGTAGACCGTGCCATCGTCCGCGACGTCGACGCCGTAGGGACGGTCGAGGGCGGTCTCGGTGGCGAGCACGCCGTCGGCGCCGTCCGCAGGCACCCCGGTGCCGGCGATCTCGGTCAGCTCGCCCGTGACGGGGTCCAGGGCGCGCACCCGGTGGTTGCCGGTGTCGGCGATGTAGAGCAGCCCGTCGGGCCCGACCTCGACGTCGTGGGGGAAGCACAGCTGATCGGGGTCACAGGGGGATCCCGGCGGGCCTCGGTGCTCGCCGGTGCCGGCGACGGTGTCGATGGTGCCCGCCTGCAGGTCGATGACCCGGATCGCGTGGTTGCAGGTGTCCGCGATGTAGAGGTGACCGTCGCCATCGTGGGCCACGGCACCCGCCGGCTCGGGCTGCAGGTCGGTGTAGTCCCAGAAGTGGAAGGACGCGTCCAGGGCCGCCCCACCGTCGCCGGCGTAGCCCTCCTCGCCGTTGCCCGCCATGGTCTCGATCAGCGAAAAATCGGCCGCCACCTTACGGATCCGCCCGTTTCGCTGGGCGAGCAGCCAGAAGCTGCCGTCGCTCGGGTCGATGGCGATGCTGTTGGGGAAGGCCATCAGCGCGTCCGCCGCCGGCCCCCCGTCTCCGGCAAACCCGGCGTTCGCCCCATTGCCGTCGTTCGGGTCCGTGTCCGCGGCGACGACCAGCGAGTTGCCGGTCGCGGGATCCCACTCGCGCACCCGGTGGTTGTGCCAGCTTGGCAGGAGCAGGCGGCCGGTGACCGGATTCCACTCCAGCTGGGTCGGGTGGTTGAGCGCCACCTGGTCCCCAGGAACTCCCGGCGCGATGCGCTCGTTGAAGTCGGGGTCGCCGTCGCCCAGGAAGTGCGTGCCGACCACGATCTCCACCTGCCCGTCGATGACGCGCTTGATCTGGTGGTTGTTCCAGTCGGCCACGAAGAAGGTGCCCGCCTGCTCGCCGCCCAGCTCGACGTCCATCGGGCCGTAGAGGAGCGACTCGCTGGCGTCGGTCTCGTCGGGGTTTCCGCCCGCCTGACCCGTGCCCAGCAGGGTGCACGTGGTGCCGGACTCCCCGCAGGGATCGCCACACGCGGCCGTCCCCGCGACCAGCGTCATCAGGGTCAGCACACGCACCATGGCTCCTCCAGGCAGACCGCTCACTCGTTCCGGTTCGACCTGCATCCTGCCATGACAAGACGAGACTGTGCGGATTCCCTCAGCGGCAGCTGCCGGTCCACTCGTACTGGCAGGGTCCGTCGCAGAAGTGGTCGATCTCGCCGGTGTTGATGAAGTGCACGACCTGCTGCTGCAGCTCGGGCGACCGGCGGACGCACTCGTGGGTGTCGGTCGACTTGTCCGGGGGGATGTTGACGTCCGGCCCGACGGGCACGCCGTAGTCGACCTCGACGTAGCCGGAGCCGGTGTACGGGGTGCTCTTGGTGTCCAGTCCGAACACGTCACTGACGGGATCCTCGATGAGGGACAGCCCCGCGCCCCGGGCCTGCCAGCGCGCCCCCTCGAGGTGGACCTGGGCATCACCGATGCCGACCTGGGACAGCACCTGCTTGTCCTTCAGGGTGTCGACCCACCCGGCGGACTCGCCGACGTCCCACAGCTGGATCAGCAGCCCCTGGATGAGGAACATCTGGTCACGCTCGTCGGGGAAGCGGCTGCGCAGGATGTCGAAGAAGCTCTCGAAGTCGACCGAGCGCGGCAGGAGCAGGGCATAGGGGCCGCCGCCGACCGAGATGACCGCGCGGTCGATGTCCGGGGAGGCCCCGACGATGGCGCCTCCGACGATGGCCCCCTGGGAGATCCCGTACCAGGCGACGTCCTCGTTCTTGCCGGAGAGCAGGGCCGTGCCGTCGACCATCAGCTCGGCGTCGGACGGCATCGTACGGGTGATGATCCTCGTCAGGAGCAGATTCTCGACGATTCCCTGGTGCAGGCGCTCGGGGATGGCGGGGAAGCCGCTGAGGTCGCGCGAGAGCATGATGCCGATGGCGGCATAGTCCTCGACGCACATGCCGGTCTGGCGGCCCGCGACCACGATGAAGCGGTTGTCGTCGGCGAACTTCTCGAGCCATCCGGCGCGCGCCTCGCCCTCGTCGCCGAGCAGGCCGTGGCCGTACTGGATGACCTTGGTCGGACCGGGGTTCGCCGCGACCGAGCAGGGGATCTGGACCACGAACTGGGCCTCGCGGGTGCCATCGGCGAAGGGCATGCCGTCCTGATCCCGGTTGAGGCGGGTGTCGACCCCCGGATCCTCGGTGAACAGTGGCGCGTCGAAGCGGCCGCGCAGGCTCTTGCTGATGTGCTCGCCCTCGACGCTGCAGTCGAACTCCTCGACCGTGTGCCAGCGGACCTCGGGCGCGCCGTCGCCGTACATCGCGTACGCCTGGTCGCGCATGGCGAAGACCCGGCCGCGGGTGGAGGCCTCGGACGCGGTGTGAGCGCTCCAGGCCAGGACCAGATCCTCCCGGGGGAAGCTGGCTTCCTCGAGGGCTGGGAAGATGACGTCCTCGTAGTGGTCACGCCGGTTCTCGATGTCGGCGTCCTCGGTCTTGTCCTTGTCGCGCAGGGCCAGGAAGGCCTCCGACGGAGCGACGGTGCTGCCGTCGTCCCGGGTGAGATCGCGGAAGGCGACGACATAGGTGTGGTCGAAGGCCAGCTGGGTCGCGGGCCACAGCACGGTGAGGCGCTTGGCGGGGTCCTGGGTGTGGGCGTCGACCTCGACCCAGTGGGGCACGCGCTCGCCGGTGTCGAGGTCGAGCAGGATGCTGCCGATGTCCTCGTCG
>CALATR010000964.1 GCA_937891875.1 uncultured Pseudomonadota bacterium
GAGACGGCGTCCTCCTCGGTGACGCCCACCTCCACCCCGGAATCGAAGCCGGTGGTGAAGCGGTAGCCGACGCCGTGCACGGTCTGCACATGCACCGGATCACCAGGATCGGGCTCCACTTTCTGCCGCAGGCGGCGCACGGTGAAGTCCACCGCCCGGGTGCGCGCGGTCGGCGCGTAGCCCCAGACGTCGGTCAGGAGGTCCGCCCGGGGCACGTCCTCGCTCTCCCGCGCCGCAAGGTACGCGAGCAGTTCGCGCTCCTTGGTCGTGAGCCGCGCGATCGCATCGCCCGCTCGCACCACGTCGCCCGTCACCAGGTCTACCTGGCGGTCGGAAAGCCACAGCCGGTCGCTCTCTGCCATGGGCTCCCCCTACCCCACTGGGAGCGGCGGCGAGGCGGTCAGGCGGCGTCCATCCCCCGATTCGCCTCGGCGAGCATCGTGCGCACCCGCCGGCGGATGGTGTGCTCGGCCAGGACCCGGGCCCGACCCGCGTGCACGATCCGCGCTCTCGCATCGGGATCCGACAGATAGAACGCCACCTTCTGGCGGAGCTCCTCCCGCGTTCGCCAGGTCTCGACCTCGACGCCCGGCACGAGCACGTCGGCGAGCGCGTCGCTGTGCTGGGCGAGCACGAAGCCGCCCGCGGCGATCACGTCGAAGATCCGCATGGGAACGATGTCGAGCTGGTAGAGGCGCCCGACGTCGACGTGCACGTGCGCGGCACTGTAGATGCGCGTCAGCTCGTGGTAGTGCCCGGCCCACCCCCGGATGGTCGCGCCGGCGGGGGCGAGCGCGTCCCAGCCCGGATCTCCCCACACGTGCAGGCCCTGGTTCGCGACCGCCGCGAGGACCTCCAGGCGGTAGCGGGCCGCGGCGAGCTCGCCGAGCAGGGCGTCGGGGCGGTGGCGGGAGCCGGCGGCGGCAAAGCGGGCGTCGAGGTCGGGGGCGAGGCGACGCAGGAGCCGGGGCAGGATGTAGCCCTCGTCCCAGACGCGCTTCGCCTGCACGTCCAGCAGCTGGCGTGCGATGTCGAGACCCGCGTCGGCGTCGCCGAAGATCTTGCCGAACGTGCGCACGAACTCGGCGAGCAGCTCGCGTCCGCGCCCCACCATGGAGGAGCCGACGTAGGCGACGGGAACGCCGTAGGTCGCGCGGTCCTCGGCGGTCAGCTCCACCGGGGCCCGGCGCACGGGGTTGGTGGCAAGCGGCAGGTAGTGCGCCTGGAACCCCGCCTTGCGGTAGGCGGGCACGTTGTCGCGGCGCCAGGTCCACACGGTGGCCCCCGTCACGTGGGTCGGCGCGAGGGTGTCGGTGCTGGGGTCGATCTCCCACTCGACCAGCGGCACGCCGAGCTTCGCGCACGCCTCGGCGAGGCCGTAGGTGTGGTTGATCCCGACGACCACGGACGGCGCCACGCCGCGGGCGATCCGCTCCAGCTCGTTCACGGGCAGGTCGCGGACGTCCCATCGGAAGACGTCCCAGCCCTCTTCGCGCAGGGCCTCGCCGACGTCGTCGACGAAGAGGGTGCCGGACACCAGCAGGGCCCGGGGACGATCGCCCTGGAAGGCGAGCTCGTCGGGGTAGGCGACGCCGAGCTGGGGGTGGGCGAGGCGGGTGCCGGGTGCGGCCAGGAGGTCCGACCCACTCGCAAAGCGGAGCTTTCCGCTCGACAACCATGGAGTCCAGTCGACCGCGTCCAGCGCGGGCCGGAGGAAGGCGACGTCGCGATCCCAGGCGACCACGGTGCCGTCGACGCGCTCGAGCAGGGCCCGCAGGAGCACGCCGCTCCCCACGCCGAGCCACACGACGTCCCCGGCTCGAGCACCGGGCACGAGGGCGTCGAGGTCGGCGGGGTCCTCTCGGATCCGGGTCGCCTGCAGCCCGCGGTGCCAGACCAGCTCGCCGGCCTCCACCGCGAGGGCACCGGGCTGCGGCGCCTCCATCAGCCGGGTTCGCAGCCCAGGATCATGCTTGCCGAGCCACTCCAGGTTGGCTCGGAGGGCGGGAGACATCGACACGCGCCACCTCGTTCGGGGAGTGGCTCATCGGCCCGCGGACCGGGCCATTGAGCTAGGCTCGCCCTACGAGGTGGAGGCGCCCATGGAAGAGACCATATTGCCCGTGCCCAGCGAGGAAGAGATCGAGGCGGGCAAGGCGATGGCGCTGGTCTCCTGGATCTCGATGTTCGTGGGCCTGCCGCTGTGGATCATCCCGATGATCCAGCGGGACAACGCGTATGCGCTCTACCACGCCAAGCACTCCGGCATGACCTTCCTGGTGGCCACCGCCTTTGCGCTGGCGGTGGTGCTGCTGAACTTCGCGACCTGCGGCTTCCTGTTCTTCCTCGTGCCCCTGATGTTCGTCACCTGGGTCCCCGTGATCGACGGGCTCATCAAGGCGATCCAGGGTCGTGTCGAGCCGCCCATCATCGTCGGCGGCTTCACCGACCAGCTGTTCGGCAGCCTCACCGTCGACCCGGACAAGCGTTCCTTCGACTGAGACGCGACTCGCACCGGCGGCCCTAAAGCTCCCTCGCGTGCCTCCGATGGTGGCTGCGTCGCCCGGTTGGGGCGGCCAAGACCAACCTGGGGTCGACCCCGGAGGAGTACGTCCATGGAACACCGCGAGGCGAACGACGCCCAGCTGGAGCAGGAGCGCCGGGAGGCGGCGGCCAAGCTCATCGAGGAGGGGCGCGCGCTGCTGGACCGTGGCGAGATCGATGCCGCCATCCGCACGTTTGACGAGGCGACCAGCCTGGACGAGCACAACGGTGCCGCCTGGAACGATCTGGCCGTTGCCCTCTACCAGGCCGGCCGCAACGACATGGCCATCGGCTGCCTGTACACCTCTCTCCGAGTGGACCCGACGTTCGCCGACGCGGCGATCAACCTGGCGACCCTGCTCGACGTCGCCGGCCGGCCCGCCGACGGAATTCCCGGCCTTCGGGGTGCACTCTTCCACGACCCCGAGCAGGAGGACGTGCGTGAGACGCTGGAGGCGCTGGGCGTCACCAAGCCGCGCCAGGTCGCCATCGTCGCGATCGACTCCGACCTCGACACCTACCGCGTCGTCAGCGCGTGCCTCACCGAGTGGCAGCACCTGGTCACCGCCCCCGAGGCGGGCTGGGTCGGCGCCTTCGGCGACCTGAACGACGTCACCACCTGGCAGCGCTACCTGGCCGCGGTGCAGCCCGCGACGATCATCGCCGACGCCGCGCACCCCGCTACCGCCAACCTGCAGGCGGCCGCCGCGACGCTGGGTGTGAACGTGGCCGTGCTCGGTGAGGAGCTCCCCACCGGCGCGCCCCTGGTCGAGCTGGCCCAGGCCCTGACCGGCGAGATCCCGTCCGCCCGGGCCACCTGGGACGACGTCGAGCGTCCGGCCCCGCCGCTGACGGTGTCGGTGCCGCTGACCCACATCGCGCACGCCATCAACCTGCTCGATCGCCTGGCCAACCAGGACCTGCCTCCTGGCCTCTTCGAGGTCGTGGCGGCGGATCGGGCCTGGGGCGAGCCCGCCACCAGCCTGGTCGAGCCAGAGGAGGTCGGCTTCGACCTCAACATCCTGCGGATGGAGGGCGTTGGTCTCGGCGAGGCCCGCCAGGCGATCCTCGAGGCCAGCCGCGGCGCCTGGACCGTGTTCTTCGACGAGGAGACCCGCCCCTCGCCCGAGAACCTGGGCCAGCACCTGCGCACCCAGGTCACCAACGCGACCACCGAGGCCGTGCTGGGCGACTTCCGCATGCACCCGAACCTGGTCGACAACAGCCTGCGCAAGCTGATCGACACCTCCGGCCTGCTCTGGGCCCAGCCCGACCTGGTCGACGGCACGGTGCACGGCGGCGCAGCGTTCCGGGCCAACAACGTCAGCGTGCCAACCGGCTGCCTGACCGCCGTGGGTGGCTTCGATGCGCTGTTCTCTGCCGGCTGCGAGGACACCGACATCGGCGTGCGCATGGAGCGCCAGCTGGACGTGCACGTCCGATACGACGCCAGCATCAAGGCCGAGATGGACTACCCCTTCACCGTCGGCGACCTGCAGATCGAGCAGCTCGTCCGGGGCTGGGCCTGCGTGCACCTGGCCGAGAAGCACGAGGATCCGCGCTTCCTGATCGACCCCTCCCAGGAGGTGCTCGACACGGCGTGGTTCGCCGAGCGCCGCCGCC
>CALATR010000965.1 GCA_937891875.1 uncultured Pseudomonadota bacterium
AGCGGCGTGGGCAGCGACGTCACCACGATGCGCATGACGTTGAGCAGCAGCACGATGCCGACGATCTGACTGGCCCAGGCCAGCACCCGCGACCGCCCGGCGAACGGCGCGACGAGCAGGCACACGACGCCGGTGATGACGTCGAGGTTCTGCCCCGACCACGTCATCTGCGGGGGCGCGACCCCCTGCTCACCCCACAAGTGCAGCACGATCTCCAGCGGCAGGCGCATGGCCTGGAAGCCGACCAGCGCCCACAGCGGCAGCCCGTGGGCCAGGCGCCGACCGAGGGGGGACAGGGCGAGCCCGAGGGAGAGCGCCAGCATCGAGCCCATGAGGATCGGCACCCCCGGGAGTGCCGCCTCGGGCGTCACCCAGCCCAGCGCCGTGGGTGCGGAGAACAGGGCGATCCAAGCTGCACTTCCGCCGAACGCCACGCCGCCGTCGAGCCAGCGCCGCGAGGGCCGGGCGGTCCGCGCGACCCCGACGACAAACCAGGCCACGCAGAACGCGACGACCGCAAGGAACAGCCACAGCGCGGGTCCGGTGGGCACGATCATGGCTGCTCCTCGATCGGGGTGGCGGGCCCCTCAGCTATCCACTATCAGAAAACATACCATGCGATCCTACAAAGAATACTGCGGCGTCGCCATGGCCCTCGATCTCGTCGGCCAGCGCTGGACCCTGCTCCTCGTCCGTGACCTGCTGCCCGGGCCGCGGCGCTTCCGGGACCTGACCCTGCCCGGCCTGACCCCCAACGTGCTGTCCGACCGGCTGCACCACCTCGAGGCCCACGGGCTCGTCGAGAACGTGCTGCTCCCGCCCCCCGCCTCCTGCCACGCCTGGCAGCTCACCGAGGCCGGTCGGCGCCTGGAGCCGGTGGTGCTGGCGCTCGGGGGCTTCGGAGCAGCCTACATGGGTGATCCGGACGGCTTCACCATGGACCTGCGCTGGCTGATGGTCTCGCTGATGCGGCGCTACGGAGGCGGCCTGGACGGGCTCATCGCCGTGCACGCCCCGAGCGCGGTCTACACCCTCGCGCTGACTCCCGACCGGCTGGTGAGCCGAGACGGTGCCCCGGTTCGTCCAGACGCCGCACTCCACGCCGATCTCCCTGCGCTCGGCGCCCTGCTCGGACGCAGGCAGGAGGACGCCCCCGTGCGCATCGAGGGCGACCGTGAGCTGGTGTTCCGCCTCGTCCGCGGCCTCGCCTGATCCCCGCTCCGGGTACGGGCGGCCGGACCATGGACGCCCTGTTCGCCGCCTTCCTGGAGCAGTACCGCCGCAGCGCGTAGGCTGTCCGGGCACGCCCCGGAGGCCCCGTGTCCGAGGACACCCCGCGCAAGAGCCTGCTCACCCGCCTGCTGGACGGGCTGGAGATCGTCGGCAACCGGCTCCCTGACCCGATCACCCTGTTCGCGTCCGGCGCGGTGCTGGTGCTGATCCTGTCTGCGGTGGGCGCGAGCCTGGGCTGGCAGGTCGACAAGCCCGAGGCAGTGCCCGAGACGATCGAGGTCGTCGACAGCGGCACCGGCGAGCCGGTCACGGTCACCCGCACCACAGTCGCGGGGCGGCGGGTCGTGCTGGTCACCGACGCGGACGGCAACCCGGTGCGCGAGCCCGTCCTCGACCCGGTCGTGAAGGACGGCGCCCTGCAGCTGAAGCGCGGGACCACCACCCTGAAGGCCCGCTCGCTGCTCGACCGCGAGGGCGCCAAGTGGGTGCTCGACAACCTGGTCCACAACTTCACCAGCTTCCATCCACTCGGGGTGGTGCTGGTCGCGATGCTCGGCATCGGCGTCGCCGAGAAGTCCGGTCTCATCGGGATCTTCCTCAAGGCTGCGATGCGGGTGACCCCGGAGCGCCTGCTGAACCCGGCCATGGTGCTCACCGGCATCATGAGCTCGCTCGCCGCGGACGCCGGCTACGTGGTGCTGCCGCCGGTCGCTGCCGCGCTCTACAAGGCCGCCGGTCGCTCGCCGCTGGCGGGGATCGCCGCCGTGTTCGCGGGCATCGGAGCCGGGTTCTCGGCCAACCTGGTCATCACCAGCCTCGACCCGCTGCTGGGCGGACTGTCCACCGTCGGCGCCCAGCTCATGGACCCCACCTACGAGGTCCTGCCCACGGCCAACTGGTACTTCATGATCGTGAGCACCTTCCTGCTCACGGGCATCGGCTGGTTCGTCACCGACTGGTTCGTCGAGCCCCGCTACAAGGACAAGTCCCCCGAGGAGGGCGGGCCGTCGCCGGTGACCGAGGCGGAGCTGGCCGCGACCCACGTCACCAAGGAGGAGAGCCGCGCGATGCTCGTCGCCGGGATCGCCGGTGCCATCGCGCTCCTCGCCTGCCTCGCCCTCATCTTCATCCCGGGCATGCCCCTGTGGGCCGAAGCCGGCGAGAACCCGCGCTGGGGCGGGGCCATCGTGCCCATGCTCTTCTTCGTCTTCCTGGTCGTCGGCCTGACCTACGGCGTGCGCACCGGCTCCATCCAGCGCGAGACCGGCGCCGATCGCCTGGACACCGGCATCGCCAAGCTCATGGCCCAGACCATGGCCGACATGGGGCCGTACATCGTGCTCGCCTTCTTCGCGGCGCAGTTCGTGGAGTTCTTCAACCACTCCAACCTGGGCGTGATGCTCGCCGTGCAGGGCGGCAGCTTCCTCGCCAGCGTCGACCTGCCGCCCCAGCTGCTCATGGCGCTGTTCATCCTCACCGCGATGCTCGGCAACCTGTTCATCGGCTCGGCCTCGGCGAAGTACGCCTTCTTTGCGCCGGTGTTCGTGCCCATGCTCATGGCGGTCGGCATCAGCCCCGAGCTGACCCAGGCCGCCTACCGGGTCGGCGACTCCGCCACCAACATCATCACCCCGCTCAACCCGTACTTCGTCGTCATCCTGGTCTTCGCTCAGAAGTACGCTCCCAAGGCGGGGATCGGGACCCTGGTCTCCATGATGATGCCCTACGCCTTCTTCTTCTGGATCATCTGGACCGTGGTCCTGCTCCTGTGGATGACCTTCGGCGTTCCGCTCGGACCGGGTGGGCCGACGACGTACACGCCGCCGGTGCCGTGAGGGTTGAAGGGCGCGGCCGCGACCGGACACGGAGCAACGTGGAGGATGAATGCGGCTGCAGCTCGCGACGCTGCTGGTGCTCTGCGGGTGTCCGTCGCCCGCGGGCCCCTTCGTTGGGGATCTGACCTTCGGACCGAGGGACGCGGCCGATCTCTGCCCGGACACCACCGTCGTGGTCGGCGCCGTGGAGATCCGCGGTCTGGACTCCCTGGAGCCGTTCGACTGCCTGGAGGCGGCGACCGAGCTCCAGCTGCGCGAGCTCGACGTCGACGAGGTGACGCTGTCCCAGCTCGACGTCGTGGACCGGCTGCTGACCGTCCGCAACAGCACGCACGTCCGGTCGGTCACCTTTCCGAGGTACACCGGCGGGACGGGCACGCCCACCGGGCTGGGTCGCGGCGGCGGTGCGGAGCTCTCGCTCCTCGAGCTCCCCGACCTGCGGCAGGTGGTCCTGCCTTCTGCCTGGGCCGTGCGGAACTTCACCGCGGTCGGCGTGGGAGCTGCGGACATCGACCTGCGGCAGTCGTCGCTCGCCGCCGTCCACCTGGAGCGGGCTCCGCTCACCGCGCTGCGGCTGCCCGAGGGGCAGCGCCTGGAGCAGCTCACGCTGACCACACTGACCGAGTTCGACCTCGATCGGATCCGCGGTCTTCAGCGGGTCGACTCGGTCCACGTCCGGGACACCGACACCCTCGAAGGCGGCCTTCCAGCTCGGATTGCCGTGCGAGCACTGGCGCTGGAGGGGGTGGGCGTGGAGCGGATCAGCGACGTGCTCCCCGAGGTGTCGACCCTGACCGTGAGGACCGCGCCGCAGCTGCGCGCCATCGACGTCCCGGTGGAGTCGGTGACCGTGCAGAGCATCCCCAGCCTGGTCGAGATCGACAGCGAGCTCCCCCTGCGACACCTGTCCATCGTCCGGGCCGACGCACTGGAGTCTCTCGCCGGGGTCCGCGGCGCCGAGCAGATGGACAAGCTCGTGCTCTCCGGCGCGCCCGCGCTCACGAACCTCCCCGACCTCGGAGCCACGCGCGCCCTGGTGATTCCGGCGCGGGACGAGAGCCCCGTGCTGGAGCTGGTCGACCTGCCGGCGCTGACCTCCCTCGGCGGGCTCATGGACCTGGAGCGGATCGAGGGGCACGTCCGGATCGTGCGAACCGGCATCACCGACGCGCAGATCGACGCCTTCGTGGAGCAGGTCGAGATCGACGGTCAGGTACGCCGATTCTGAGCCCCGGGCCGGGCGTCGGGGGCCCTACCGCCTGCGCCGCCGCAGCCCGAGCAGGCCGAGGAGCCCGATGAACAGCGGCACCGAGCCGCCGACCCCACCGGTCTGGCAGCCGCAGCCGCCCTCGTAGGTGTCGAGGCCATCGACGTTGAAGCAGGGCCCGTCGTCCTCGATGGCGTCGAGCTGATCGGGGATGTCGTCGCAGTCGACGTCGCCCTGGTCCAGGCCATCGTCTTCGCCGTCGTCGTCGCTGTCGACGTCGAGGTAGTCGGGGATGCCGTCACCGTCGGTGTCGACGTCGCCCTCGATGCTGGTCGACAGGCCGTCGCCGTCGTCGTCGGGGTCGATGCGATCGTGCAGGCCGTCCTGGTCGGAGTCGGTGTCGAGCTCGACCTCGTCCAG
>CALATR010000966.1 GCA_937891875.1 uncultured Pseudomonadota bacterium
CACCCGCAGGCTCAGGGCGGCGTCGTAGGTGTAGACGAGGGGTCCGGGTGCCGCCTCGTGGGTCCAGCGCGACCACAGCGGCTCGCCAGGCACCAGCGGGATGTCCTGGGGCTCGGCCTCCCACTCCCAGCCCGCCGCGCGCAGGCCGGCCGCGAGCGCCGCGTAGGGTCGGTCGGGGTCCGCGACCAGCCGCACCGGGGGCAGCTCTGCGGTGCGGGAATCGAGCGGGTCGGGACCTGCGGGCATCAGCCGGCCTCGATGACCTGGGGGTCCACCCAGCCGCGCTGGGCCCACAGGATGACGGCCTCCAGCACGGGCTCGGCAGGGACGGCACGACACAGCTCGACCCCGTCCTCCACCACGGTGGCGATCCCGGCCCCGAAGGCAGCGTCCAGGTGGTCGGCGAGCAGGCGCCGCTGGCCGACGCTGGTGACTCCGTGGGCGCGCAGGCTCCCCACCTCGGCGCCGCCCTGGAAGGTGATGGGCCAGGGGCGATCATCTCGGCGGAGATCAGCCAGGAACGCCAGGTCTCGACTCTCGATGTGCACGTCGCCGGCGAGGCCGTGCAGGGGCTGGGGGGAGATCCGCAGGTGGGAAGCGAGGGCGCGCCAGGGCACGAGATCCCCCTCCAGGAACAGCTCCGCGGCGTCGTCGCGGTCCTGTCCGCCGAGGACCCGCAGCGACTGGCCGGTGCAGACCGCGACGCGGTCGAGGGCGAGGCGGAGGCGACCGACCAGCATGGCCGCGCCGCCGTCGGGAGCGGGGGTCAGGGACAGACGGTGCAGCACACCATCGCCCGTGAACGTGGGCACGGGACCCCGATCGGCTCCGTCGTCGAGCGCGGCCGCCCAGGCGGCCAGGCGTCCGGCAGGCAGGGTGCCCGTCTCGAGGATCTCCCCGTCGCTGTCGACCCAGTCGAGGCGTCCACCCGGTCGGACCAGGAGCGCCTGTCCACCCAGATCGACCCGGCTCGCGCTCCCGCCCAGGGCCCGGTGCACGGCGATCTGCGCGGATCGAGCCCGATCTCCGCCCAGGTCGACGCTCCACAGGTGGCGCAGGTCGAGCAGGGCACCGCCGTGGGCTCCGCTCACCCGCAGGAGCCCGTCCGCACACAACCGCACCTGGTGGGGCCCATCCGCGTAGGCACGCCGCGCGAACCGCGTGCTCTGGGCCACCCAGGCGTCGCGACCCTCCCAGGCCTCGAAGGCCACGCGGTCGACCCACTCCGACCCCGGTGCAGACAGGGTGTGGAACAGGTCCGGCACCCGGTGACGCAGCCGGGCCGCGTACCGGCGGGCATGCAGGGTGCGTCCGGTCAGGGCGCAGCGGGTGCGGCCAGGCGCGAAGAAGGACATGGCACTCCTGGGGGCTGTGCCCGGGCGCGGTCAGGGGCTCGCGGTCAGGGTAGCGTCCGTCCGCCCGACGTCGAGTCGAGCAGCATCAGCCGCGCGCTGGGTGCCGCCGCCGGGCTCGTGCTCCGCCAGCTCCAGCGCGTGATCGACCGTGTCGCGCAGATCCTCCAGCGTCGCCAGGTGCTCCTCCAGGGCATCCCGCATCTCCCGGCAGCGCTGCGCGCCGTACGACGCGATCCCCTCGGCGGACAGCGACAGATCCTCGACCTGGGCCACGACCCGACCCAGCCCGTTCACCCGCTTCACCAGGGCCGGCAGGGGCGGCCGTCCGCGGCGGGAATCGCCGGACTTGCGGGC
>CALATR010000967.1 GCA_937891875.1 uncultured Pseudomonadota bacterium
CACCAGGTGGATGACCTCCTGCAGCCAGAACGCGGTGCTGCCCCAGCCGCTCATGTTGACGCCGGTCGACAGGTAGAGAGCGGCCCCGTCCGCACCGACGAAGCGCCCCACCAGGTCGCGGAGCACGTCCGCAGGCACACCGGTCACCTCCGCGGCCCGCTCCGGGGTCCAGGGCTGCACCAGGGCAGCGACCTCGTCCAGGCCGCGAGCGTGGGCGGCGACGACCTCGCGATCGACCGCGTCGCGCTCCAGGATCTCCCGGAGGAACGCCGCATAGAAGAAGACGTCCGTGCCCGGGCGGATGAAGACGTGCTGTCCTGCGGCCTTGGCGGTCTCGGTGCGCCTCGGGTCCACGACGACCACGTCACAGCCGCGCCCGGCGAGCTCCTTCAGGGTCTTGAACGGATTGGGGACCTGCAGGAAGCTCCACTTGGACACCACCGGGTTGGCGCCCACGATGAACAGGCACTGCACCCGATCGAGGTCTGGGAACGGCTGGATGAACGGGAAGCCGTACATGTGGGTGGCGACGGCGAACTTGTTGGCGCAGTCCTGGGTCGCGGTCGAGTAGAGCGAGCGACTGCCGAGGCCGTCCATGAAGCCCTTGGCGAAGATCGGGTGCAGCAGGGAGAAACCGGCCGCAGTACCCACATACATGGCGATCGCGTCCGCGTGGTGCTGGGAGCGGATCGCCTTCACCCGGGCGCCGATGTCGGCCAGCGCCTCGTCCCAGGTGGCCTCGACAAAGCCGTCCCCCACCCGCTTCATGGGGCGGGTCAGCCGATCCGGGCTGTCGTACAGCCGGGCCTGCTTGATGCCCTTGGTGCAGGCGAACCCACCGCTGGCCACGTGCTCTCGATCGGGCTTGATCCCGGTGATCCGGCCGTCTTCGGTCGTGACCTCGAGCCCGCAGAGGTTCTCGCAGATCCGGCAGAAGGTGTGGTGGGTCTCGCTCATGGCGGGAGCATACGTCGCTCCGACCACGCCCGCCCCGGCGAACTCATCGGTCATTGCGCCACCCCGCTCATCCCCAGCTTGCAGCGATCCGATCCCCCGCCCGAGGAGACCCTCCTGAGCGACCCGGGAACCAACTGGCGGATCAACCTGGTGCGTGGCTACCTGCTGGTCAGCTTCGCGCTGGTGCTGCTGTCCATCCTCATGGCGCCGTTCACACCGGGATCGGTGCTGGTCCTGCTGGGCGCCATGCCCCCGGTCGCGGCCATCTACCTGGCCCTGTACATGTTCCTGGCCCGCCGCCCCCAGCACGCCGCCACGATCGGCCTGTACCTGATGTTCCAGACCGGCATCCTGCTGGACCTGGCGCAGATCCTCGGCCCGCCGATGCAGCACTCGTCGATCGCGATGCTGGTCATCCTGCCCGCCGCGACGGCCTTCCTCTCCGATCGCCGCCACGTGCCGGTCGTGGGTGTGTTCGTCGGGCTGTGCCTGTTCCTGTGGGCGCTCTTCGCCGAGCACCTCCCCGGCTCCGAGCCGTGGCAGGACGCGGTAGGCCTGATGGTCGGCGCCACCATCCTCGGCGCCCTCGCCTGGCTGTCCGAGCGCCAGCGCGAGCAGTGGCAGGCTCGCTCCGAGGCCCAGCGACAGGAGCTCTCGGTCGCCGTCGAGGCCGCCCAGGCCGCCGCCCACGCGCGCTCGACCTTCCTCGCGACCATGAGCCACGAGATCCGGACCCCGCTGAACGGGGTCCTCGGCCTGACCCGCCTGCTCTCGGAGAGCGAGCTGCCGCCGGACGCCGCCAACCTGGCCCGCACCGCGCTCTCCTCGGGCCGGCTCCTCCAGGGCGTGCTCGACGACATCCTCGACCTCGCCAAGCTCGAGTCCGACCGCCTGGAGCTCGACCCGCGTCCGCTGTCGCCCCGGGCCGTCGTGGAGGAGGTCCTCGGCCTGATGCAGGCGAACGCCCACGAGCGGGGCGTCGGCCTGCGCGCGGTGTTCGAGGCCGACACCCCCGAGTGGCTCCGCGGCGACGACACCCGCATCCGCCAGATCCTCATCAACCTCGTCGGCAACGCGATCAAGTTCACCGAGCAGGGTGAGGTGGTCGTGCGCGTGTGCAGCCCCGACGGCGGCCTCCGGGTGCAGGTCGAGGACACGGGGATCGGCATCGATCCTGACAAGATCGACACCCTGTTCCAGCCATTCGTGCAGGCCGAGGCCAGCACGACCCGCCGCTTCGGAGGCACCGGGCTGGGCCTGGCGATCTGCGCACGGCTGTGCGAGCGCATGGAAGGGCGGATCGGTGCTGCGCCACGGGACCGCGGGGGCAGCATCTTCTGGTTCGAGCTCCCGCTCCCCACCTCTCCCCCGCCCTCCCTGCTCCAGCGTCAGCGCGCCAGCCTCGCCGGACTGCGCATCCTCGTCGCCGAGGACAACCCGGTGAACCGCGTGGTCATCCGGCGGACGCTCGAGGGCATGGATGCCCAGGTGCGCCTGGTCGAGGACGGGGTCGCCGCACTCGAGGCGGTGCGCGAGGAGAGCCCCGACGTGCTCCTGCTCGACTGCTACATGCCCGTCATGGACGGCTTCACCGCCGCTCGCACCCTGCGCGTCCTGACCGACTCGGCGGACCTGCCCATCATCGCGGTCACCGCGTCGGTCACCGTCGAGGACCGCGAGCGCATCCTCGAAGCCGGCATGGACGGCATGGCCGCCAAGCCCATCGACCCGATCGCCCTGGCGTCGACCGTGCAACAGGTCCTGGAGCGCCGCCGCCGCGACGGCCGCCTTCCCGCGCGCAGCGCATCGTGAGAGGCTGCGAGCATGTCCGTGCTCGCCCGCCCCGCCGACCGCATCCACCTCGAGTGGCGCAACCGCGTCATCGCCGAGTACACCTCCGCCGCGATCACCGCGCGGGTCCTGCACCTGACCGTGATCTGCGGCCTGGATCGCCCACTTCAGGACACGGCCCTGCGCATCGTGCGCGATGAGCTCGACCACGCCGCCCTGTCGGACGAGGCCCGGCTGGCCCTCGGAGACACGGACGAGCCCCTGGGCCTGGAGGTCGGTCGCCTGGACCCGCCCCGCGGCTCGGACGGCCCGCTCGCCGAGCTGGTCGACCACGTGTGCACCAGCTTCTGCTTCGGCGAGACGCTGGCGGTCCCCCTCTTCGCCGCCATGCGCGCTCGCGCGGACCACCCGGCCATCCAGCCGGTGCTGACCCGGGTGCTCGCAGACGAGGCCGTTCACCGCGGGTTCGGCTGGGATGCACTCGACGCGCTCCTGGCCCTCGACCCGGACGGGGTGCGCGCCCGAGCCGCCACCACCCTGCCCACCGCCCTGCAGAGCTACCGTGCCGCCTACCACGACATCGGCGACGGCTCTCCCCTGACCGCCGAAGAGCTCTCCGCAGGCCTGCTGCCCCACGGCGCGTACCGCGAGGTGTTCCGAGAGACGGTGCTGAAGACCATCGTGCCCCGACTCGGGTCGCGCGGCATCGCCCTCGATCACGGACTGCACGACGCCGCTTGACGGGCCGACCCCCGGTCGCGATCGTGGCGCCCGCCCCGGACCAGCCGCCGGTCGGGGTCGCTGCCGCCTGTCCCTCGGAGGTCCCATGAGCGGGTTTTCCATCCTCGTCGTCCCCTCGTCCAGCACGCCCGAGGCCGAGTCCGGAGGGACCCATGCCGCCGCGCGCCTCCGCAACACCGACCACGCCGTGATCGGACCCCGTACGGTGAAGGGTGGACTCGCGGCGCTCCAGCAGGCGCTGCGCACCGCAGCCGCGGAGGAGGCGGCCGACGTCGTGCTCGTCATCGGAGGCGTCGGCGTGGGAGCGGACGACGTCTCTCCCGCCGCGGTCGACAGCCTCGCGTCCCGCAAGCTGCCCGGCTTCGGCCAGATCCTGCGCCTCAACCTGTTCCGCAGCCAGGGCAACGCCGCCGCCCTGGACCGCAGCACCGCGGCCATCGTCGGGCCCGCGGTGGCGTTCGCGATCCCGGCCGATCCGGACACCATCGACCTGGCCCTGGACGAGATCATCCTCCCCGAGATCCGCGCCTTCACCGCCGGGATCCGCGCGGGCGCCGCGGTGCCCGAGCCTGCTGACGACGACGTCGAGGACGCGGTCGTCGAGGTGGTCGAGGACGAGGAGGACGGCCCCACGCTGCCGCCCCCCGAGCCCCGCTGGCGCCTCGGCACGCGCTCGGCGGTCACGATGGAGGCGTCGCCCATCACCGCCGAGGCCCCCACCGACGCCGACGGCAACGACGTGCCCGACAAGGGCTGGAAGCGCGCCGTGTACGACCTCGAGGCCGAGGTGGTGCGCGGCAAGGCCCCCGACGTGCCCCAGAACATCGAGAGCCACGCGCCCATCCTGGACGTGCTGCACCACGCCGGCGAGTACGCGCAGCTCAAGTTCAACAACGGCAACCGGGCGACCATCTACGGCTATCCGGACCTGCAGCGCGCCAACTCGAAGGTGCTGCTGGTCGGCTGGGGCGAGCCCCTCGCCGAGGTCGTCGCCCTGCACCGCTACCCGATCCAGTCCGGCACCTGCATCGAGGAGGAGCGCGGGCTGATGCCAGGTCGCAACGCCGACATCGCCGAGATCGCCGAGGCCGTCACCGGGCGCGCCCCCGCCGACACCAGCGGCGAGCTGTTCGCGGTCGACCACGACAGGATCTACGTGCAGCGCGGCAAGTGGATCTACAGCTGGGACGGGCGCAAGGAGCGGCAGGAAGGCAACGCGAAGCAGGCGCTGACGTCGATGGTGGTGCACTGGCATCAGCGGTGAGGGTGGTTGTTGGTGGTTGGTTCTTGGTTCTTGGTTCTTGGGGGATCGTGGCGGGGCGGTCGCTGGTCGCTGGTCGCTGGTCTCTGGGCCCGGTGGCGATGGGGGCGGGGCGATCGGCTTGGTGCGGGCGGCAGAAACAAGGGTGGTTCGGGGCGAAACAGTGCGAACTGGGCGCTGAAATAGCCGCAGGTAGACCTTCGCTCCGAAACACCGTTCCATCGGGGCGTTTCCTCGCATGACCAACTCCGGCACCGTCCCTGCATGGACGGCGGCACGGAGGCTCCATGCTGCACCTGCTCGCCGCGCTGACGCTCACCTCGGCCGGCGCCACGCCACTCCCCGAGACCGAGTCCGAGACCGAGTCCGAGACCGAGTCCGAGACCGAGACCGACGGCGAGATCGAGCCCGAGACCGACGCCGAGATCGAGCCCGAGACCCACGCCGAGACCGAGCCCTCCCACGACGGCGACGACACCCCCGCCCAGGCCGACTTCGACGTCCCCGATCCACCCGACGCCATCGACCTGCACATGTGGGCGCGCGCCGGGTACGAGATCCGGCTGACCGAGAACGGCGAGGAGCACGGCCCCTACCTGGGCATGGCGCGGCTCAAGGCCCGCCTCGATCACCAGGACCGCTACGGCGTCTACATGCACATCTCCGGCGACGGCGGGGAGCTGCAGATCCTCGACGCCGAGGCCCACGCGCGGCTCGCCCCCGGGGTCAAGATCGCCGCCGGTCGCATGAAGGCCCCGATCTCCCACGACTTCCTCGTTCCCGTCGAGAAGATGCTGCTCCCCACCCGCGCCCTGCTCACCCGACTCGCGCCCCGCCGCGCGGTCGGCGTGCAGGTGACCGGCACCCGCGACTTCGAGCGCTTCGACGGCCGCGCCCGGGTCGCCCTGATGGACCCCCTGCGAGTCGAGGTCGACGATCTCGGCGGCGCCCAGCTGGTCCTCCAGGGGGATCTGCACTGGGAGACCGGCTTGTTCCTCCACGGCGCCGGCGCGTTCTGGATCCACGAGAAGGCCGCTGCCGAGCGGGACGGCATCGAGGACGTCATGAACGAGAGCCTCGACTTCGCGGTCGGCTTCGACGACGAGCACTGGACCCTGCATGCCGAGGGCCTGCTCGCCCGCCCGCTGGCCGATACCGCGTGGCACAAGGGCGCCACGATCATGGCCGGCCACCGCATGGAGCTGGACCACGAGCATCACCTGACCTTGGAGCCGGTCATGGCGGTCGATCTGCGCGACCGGATCGACGGCTCCCACGTCCGCGGCTCGGCCGGCGTCAACCTGCACGAGGACGGCTGGCACCTGCTGCAGACCTTCGCCTACGAGGTCGAGCGCGCTCCCGACGCCCCGCTGGAGCACCGCATCGTGGTGCAGATCCAGGCCGGGCTGTAGGACGCGCCCGTGCGCTCATCAGGACGCCCGGCTCGACGCGACTCAGTACGCGGTCGAGAGCAGACCGGAGGCCGCCGTGGCGCGGGGCTTGACTGCCTCGCCGTCGGACCACTCCTGCGCGGTGAGCACGGCACCATCGGTGTCGAAGGTCGCCTCCATGCCCTGGCGCGCGCCCAGCTCGAACGCGTCGATGCCGACCACGTGACCCTGACCGTCCCAGCGAACCCAGGTGCCCTGGGCGAGATCGCTGCGGAACGCGCCCTGGTGCACCCGCTCGCCAGCCGCCGTCCAGGTGACGTACGCGCCGTCCCGGACGCCCGCCGACCACTCGGTCAGCGACGCAGGGGTGCCATTCGGATGAAAGGTCGTCCAGACCCCGTCGCGGAGGCCCTCGTCGTAGGTGCCGAGCTGGGCGAGCGAGCCGTCCTCCCGGTACCAGGTCCACGTGCCATGACCCTGTCCACGACGGAATCGAGCGACCACGGCGACCGAGCCCGAGGCGTGGAAGGTCCGCCAGGTGCCGACGGGCGAACCCTTGCGGTACCGGGCGACGGCGCGCACCCGCGACTCGCGATCGTAGGCCAGCCAGGTGCCCTCTCGCGCGTCCGCGACGTAGGAGCCGACCCAGGCCTGCTCCCGCTCCCACACGGTGGAGGGGCCCTCCCGGGTCCCATCGGCAGCCTCGCACCACGTCTCCACGCCGACCTCGCCCGCGGGGGCGGTGTCGACAGGACAGCTTGCAAGGGCGGTTCCGACCAGGAGAGTCACGAGCATGGGGGCCTCGCAGAGAGGGGTACAGTCCTGGTGACGGCTGCCGATGGACGGAACCTGAGTGACAGCCCCCTCGCAGGTGAATCCCACCCCTCTCGCATCGACGCGGTGGGGGTGTCATGATGGGGCGTCCACCGGTCGACTCCCTGGTGACATGACCCGACTCGCGATCCTCCTCTTCGTGTTCGCGTGGGCGCTGGCGACGGCTCCCGCGCAGGCGCAGGAGTGCGCGGAGCCCGTGAGTACTGGAAGGGTCACCGCCCAGGTCGAGGAGATCGAGAACGCCTGGGCCAGCCGCCGCCGGGAGGGGATCGCCGCCGGCCTGGCCGATCTGCTGGCCGATCTCGAGTGCGTGCGCACGCCCTTGTCCCCTCAGCTGGTCGCCCGCGTGCACCGCGCCCGTGGCCTCGCCTTCGTGGTCGAGGGCGACTCCGAGGCCGCCGCCCGCGCCTTCTTCGCCGCCCGCACCGCCGACCCGAACCTCGGCATGAGCGATGCCCTGGCGCCGCCGGGCACCCCGGTGCAGCAGCTCTACGTGCGCCCCGCCCCGGAGCTCGTGCCCCTGCCCCTGCCCCCGCCCCGCCGCGGTCGCTTCCTGCTCGACGGACACGACGCCGACACCCGCCCGGCCAACCGTCCCCAGGTGCTGCAGCACGTGCTCCGCGAGGGGCAGGTCAAGCACACCTGGTGGCTCGACGCCGGCGAGGAGCTCCCCCAGGCGCCGTGGGACGACCCCCACCGCGACGCGCGCCTCGGGCTCCGGCTCGGCGGACTCGGCGCGACCGCGGTCGGGCTGGCCCTGCTGGGCGGCGCGGCCCTGACTGCGGAGGCCCACGCCAACCCCAACGTGCCCCGCACCAAGGACGAGCTCGAGACCCTGCGCGATCGGAGCCGCGCGCTGACGATCACCGGAGGCACGCTCACCGTGCTCGGCGCGGGCAGCGTCGGCGTGTCGTTCAGCGGGACCCTGCAGTGAGGCTGCAGCGGGGCCAGCTGGTGCAGCACCTGCGCATCGTCGGTGTGCTCGGCGAGGGTGCGACGGCCATCGTCTACCTGGTGGAGGACACGGCCAACGGGGACGAGAAGCGGGCGTTGAAGCTCCTCTCCGTGCTGGGAGCCTCCTACCGCAAGCGGCTCAAGCGCGAGGCCGCCGCCGCCGGGCTGGTCTCGCACGAGAACGTCGTCGGCATCCACGGCCTCATCGACCACGATGGCTATCAGGGCGTCCTGATGGACTACATCGAGGGGCCGACGCTCTACCACTGGCAGCAGGCCCACCTGCCCAGCATCGACGAGGCGCTGGCCCTGTCGGTGGGCATCCTGCGCGGCGTGCAGGCCCTGCACGACGCCGGCCTCGTGCACCGGGACCTCAAGCCGTCCAACGTCATGCTCGGCCCGAACGAGCAGGGCGGCGTCGTGCCCAAGCTCGTCGACTTCGGCCTCATCAAGGAGACCGACCTCCGCGACCGCATGACCGTCACCGGCGTCGCGATGGGCACGCCCACCTACATGGCGCCCGAGCAGCTCCGCGACGCCAGCCGGGTCGACCACCGCGCCGACATCTACAGCCTCGGCTGCATCATGTTCGAGCTGCTCACCGGTCACCCGCCCTTTCGGCGCGACGACTGGTGGGGCACCTACCGGGCTGTGGAGCAGGGCACGAAGGCGGACCTGTCCGACCTGCCCACCGGGCTGCCCGAGGGCGTGCGCGACCTGATCGGATCCATGCTCGAGCCCGAGCAGCAGGATCGCCCCGAGTCCGCCAAGGAGATCCTCGCGCTGCTGGCCAAGCACCTCGGTGAGGCCGATCCGTGCATGTCTGGCATGCTCTGGGCCAGCTCGGAGGGTGCCGCCGCGGTGCGCGACCTCGTGAGCGCCCGCTCGTCGGCGCTGTCGCGGTCGGACCTGTGGCAGGGGGACGCGCTCGACGCCGGCGACATCCACCTTCCGACCGGCAACATGGAGCAGCTCACCACGGGCGCCCCGACTACGACGCTGTCCGCGGAGCGCCGCCGGGACTGGATCCCGATGGCCGCCATCGCAGTCGCGGCGATCGTCATCGTCAGCGTGATGGCGTGGATGCTGGTGTCCACTCCCGGAGTCACCGGCGGCGAGGTCGCGCGCGCGGGCGATGAGGGCCAGACGGAGACCGACCCGCAGCCGGTGCCCGACGTCGCCGGAGCGGACGACGCGGGGACGCCGGACGACAGCGAGGACACCGACGCGCGCGTCGCTGTCGAGGACGGCGCGACCGAGCCCGACCCGGGCGAGCGGACCCTGGGCAGCAACGGCGCGGGGAGCCTGTCCGCCACGTTGGGCGGGCCGGGCAGCCGGACCGGCGCGACCAGCGGCACCGCGGAGGACGGCACGAGCGCCGGCAGCACGACGGCCGAGGGCACGGCGGACGACATCGACGAGGGCACGGACGACACCGACGTCCCTGCGGGGCCCGAGCCGGCGGTGGCGATCGTCACCGGCGAGGTCGCCGAGGTCCTCTTCATCGGCCCCAACGGCGAGCGCGCCCGCGTCGGCGACCCCCTCCTGCCCGGGGCCTGGCAGGTCCACGTCCGCTGGACCGCCGGCGGCCCGCTGGCCCGCGCGACACAGATGCAGGTCCGCGAGGGCGAGACGGTGACGCTCTCGTGTGATCCGGGGTTCTATGCGTGCAATGCGGTGAGCAACTAGGGGCTCGAGGGGAGTGGCGGGGCTCGTCTCGCGGGAAGTCGCGTTGCTGCGGACAGGGGGGTGGCGGGGCTGAGATCGTCTCGCGGGAAGTCGCGTTGCTGCGGACAGGGGAG
>CALATR010000968.1 GCA_937891875.1 uncultured Pseudomonadota bacterium
CGGGTGAGCTCCAGGAGCACGGGGTCGCGCACGGTGACGCCGGCCCAGCCCTTGCCTTTGTCGGTGAGCAGGGTCTTGCGCATGGCGACTGCGCCCACCACGCCGCCCTCCCCGTCGCCGACTGCGGCCACGTCGTACTCCTCGCCCTGTACGTCGGCCTGGACCACCACCGGAAGGCCCCACTGGGCGACGATGCCGTGGTACGCCTGCACTGCTTCATGGAGGTTGTACGCCTTCTTTGCACCATACAGCGGGCCCTTGACCCACAGGGGGTACGGGATGCGCTCGTGGATGTCCGACAGCTGATCGGGGCTGGCGATGACCTCGATGGCGGGCACCGAGATGGCGTCGTCTTCGCCCAGGGTGGCCAGGTGGACCTTGGACCGCATGTCGAACTGCTCGGGGGTCGGCAGGAAGGTGTGGATGCCGAGGTCCGCGAGGGTGGACTCGAGGTCGAAGAAGGCGGGCAGCTCGGAGTCGAGGGTGGGGATCACCACGTCGAGGCCGACCTGCTCGCGGATGTAGCGGAGGCGGGCCTCCAGTGCTGCGACCCCCTGGGACGGGTAGGGGATGAGGAACACGTCGTCGACGAGATCGTGGGCGTAGTTCCCCGGGTCGAGCGCGTCGTACGACAGCCCGACGATCCGTCCGTCGAAGCTGGGGTCGTGGCGGATGGCGCGGATGACGCCGACCCCGGGGGCGGGATTGTCGGTGGCGTTGAGCCCGGTCACGCCGACCGTCGGGCCGCGGCTCACGCGGGCACCTCCCACGACGGGGGCAGGAGCTCGTTCTTGCGCAGCAGCAGCACGAACTCGTCGAGATCGCGCAGCAGCTCGCCGTCGCCGCCGCCGATGCCGTCCCGGCGCTCGAACTCCGAGGTCAGGCGATCGAGGATCTCCTGCCGTCCGAGGCCGTCCTTGAGCGCGCGAAGCACGCACAGGCCGGTGGCGTTGACGGTGAAGGACACGCCGGTCCAGGGGTCGAAGACGAAGCCGTTGTCGGACACGGCGATGTCCTGCAGGCGCTCGGGTGCGCTCATGGGCCACCTTCCAGGGTTCGCGAGAATCGGGTGACGACGAGGTGAGCGTCGGCGGGGCCACCCAGGGCGGTGCGCTCGAGGTGCACCCACTCCCAGTCCAGGGCGACGCGCCAGGCGCCAGACGTGACCGTTCCGCCGGCCCAGCTGCCCCAGCGGATGCGCCCGGGCACGGCCCAGAAGGACGGCTGAGCGAGGGACGTGGGGCGGGCGGTGTCGCCGAACCGGCCGCCGGCGCGGAGGCGCACGGGGTCGAAGTCGGCGTGCAAGGTGCCAAAGCCGGTCCAGCCCAGGCCGGCGTCGCCCCCGGACACGCTGCCGCCGGGCTCGAACCGCAGGGGGCCGAGGGCAGGCGAGGTCCAGGACAGCAGGGTGCGGGTGACGACCCCGTCGACCCAGCGGGTGTGGCTGCCCTCGGCGTAGAGGATCCCCGGGTGGTTGATCCAGGCCGACGCACCGACGGTGTAGCCGCTGGCGACGAGCGGGGCGCCATCGGCCGCGTCGCCGCTGGGAGCCTCACCCTGGCCGAACCCGGTTCCGAAGCCGTAGCCGTTCCCGCTGCCAGAGCCGGCGCCGTTGCCGCTCCCGGCACCATCGCCGGGGCCGCCTGGGCCGGGGCCGTCCGGAGGCGGGGGGAAGCCCTCGGCGGGCGCGGGGGTGGCGAGGAGGTTCGCCCCGCTGACCGCGCCGCCGTGTACGCGAAACCCGCCCTCGTACCAGCCCGCGCCGACCGACCCGTGGCCCTCGACCCAGGGGGTGGTGCCGCTCGCGCCGGTCACGCCTCCGGTGTTGGCCGTGAGCGCGACCAGGCCGCGGCCGCCGAGCTCCGCGTCGAGGCGTGCGGTGCCCGCCAGCCCGCCCACCCAGTCGACGTCGCCCTGGTAGACGCTGCCGGTGAGGCCGCCCGTGATCGTGCCTCGGGGGGCGCGGGCCGCTCGGACCAGCGCCAGCCCCTGTCGCGCGGGTGCCCCGCCGTCGGACAGCTCGAAAGCCACCTGATACGCCTGTTCTGCGCGACTCCATGCGCCCACCGCGAGCCAGGCGTCACCGGCGCGCAGGGCGGTCAGCGTGTCCTGTGGAAACGCCTCCCGCTCGGCCTGCACGGCGCGGGCGTCGCCGCGGGTGGGCCGGTCGCCCGCGTGGGCCGGGACGGGGATGAGCAGCAGGAGCAGGGTCTTGAGCACGACCGGTACCACCGCAAGGGGTGTGCCAGCGAGGATCGCGTCGGGGTGCGAGTCGTGGCCGGGAGGAAGGCGTCTGGGGTGTGGTTCGCGGCACAGCGCGGCGGGCGGGGTGTTGGGGAAGGCACAGGGAGGTCGGTGACCGGCGTTCGGTGACCGGTGATGGACCGCGGCCGGTGTTGGGATCAGATCCGAGCCGCAGAAAAGTGAACCCGTTCACTTGACGGCATCCACGCCCTGCCGTACCTAGAAAGTGAACCTGTTCATTTCTGGTGTCGAATGTCCCTCACCCCCAAGGCCCAGCGCACCCGCGCCCAGATCCTCGAGGTCGCGCTGCAGCTCTTCGCGGAGCGTGGCTACGCGCAGACCACCATGCGAGACATCGCCTCCGAGGCAGGCTTTTCGACGGGGCTGACCTACCGCTACTTCCGCCGCAAGGAGGAGCTGGCCCTGGCCCTGTACGCGCAGCTCGCGGACCAGCTGGTGGAGGTCGCGGCCGACCTTCCCGAGGGCTCCGCCGGGGAGCGGGTCGCAGCACTGCTCCAGGCCAAGCTCGACCTCCTCGAGCCTCACCGCGGCGCGCTCACCGCCCTGTTTGCCGCCGCCCTCGACCCCAAGGACGACGTCGGCGTGCTGTCCGACGCCACCGGGCCGGTGCGCGAGCGGGTGCAGGAGGCCTTCCGGGTCGCCCTCGCCGGCAGTGACCTCCCCGCCGCGCAGGTCGAGGCCATGGTGCCGCGGATCTATGGCCTGCACCTGCTCGCCGTCCTCGCCTGGACCCAGGACCGCACCGAGGACCACGCGGTCAGCCGCCAGTTCGTCGCCCTCGTCCGCGACCTGCTCGCCTTCGGCCTGCCCCTGCTCCAGCTGCCCGTCGCCGCCCCCATGCTCGGCCGGCTCGACGCCTTCACCCACACCCTGCTCCACCGTGAGGAGGCCTGATGTCGCTCATGTCCCACATCGACGATCGCACCGCCAGCTACGGGCAGCTCGCCCTCTTCCGCGCCTTCCGCGAAGACCGGGTGCCCGTCGAGCGCTTCGCCGCCTTCTTCCCCGAGATGGCGATGGTCGCGCGCATCTTCCAGGACCTCATCTGGGCCCTGACCGAGATCGACGCCGGCCCCTACGCCGCCTTCGCCGCCCGTCACCGGCGCCGGGACAGCGGGCATCACCGCTGGATGGCCTTCGACCTCGAGCAGAACGGCTTCCCGCCCGCAACCCTCGACGGTCACTACCGGCAGGACTTCCTGCCCAGCCGGGTCCAGATGGCCCGCGTCCTGGCGCTGACCCACGAGGCCAGCCCACAGGCGCGCATGGTCGTCCTCGCCGCCCTCGAGAGCGCCGGCGAGGTCACGCTCGGCACGCTGCACGGGTTTGCCATGCGCCACGATCTGCTCGGTCGGACGCGCTATCTCGGCGCCCCACACATGCGCATCGAGGAGACCCAGGTCGGCGAGATCGACGCGGTCGCCCACGACCTGCTCCAGTCCGACGACCCCGAGCTGCACGCCCTCGTCGACACCGTCTTCGACGCGCTCACCGCGCTCTTCGAGGGCGGAGGACGCCGCTACTACGCCGAGCTGCTCGCACAGGGCGAGGAGGCCGCATGAACACCCACGCCGAGATCCGCGCCCTGGCCCGCGCCCAGGGACTCCCCCCAGCCGACGTCGATGCCCTGCTCGACGCCCTGGGCCCGCACCTCGACGCCTACACCGAGCTGGTGCTGACCTGGGACGGCCTGGAGGTGATCACCGGCGGGCGCGGTCCGCAGGTGGCGTCCGCCCTCGCCGAGATCGCCGGGGAGCACGGCGCCAGCGCGGCCCTCATCGACGCCTTCCTGGCGATCCACGCGGTCTTCCCGCTGGTCATGGTCGGGCTGAAGGTCGAGCTCGGACCTCGCGCCGCCGGCCCGACCCTGTACGTCCGCACCAAGGACCGCGTCGAGCACGTGCTGGACGTGCTCGACGCCCACGTGGCCGTGCCGGATGCCCTGCGCGCGCGCCTGGCCGGCACCGAGGTCCTGTACGGCCTCGGACTGCACGACGAGGACGGCCAGCTCCAGGTCAAGACCTACACGCTGGCGACCGTGGACGTCGACGGACGGCGCGAGCCTGGCTTCGTCAGCTGGCGCCTGCGGGCGGGCCGCCTGACCAGCGAGGTGAAGCGCTACGTGCCCGAGGTGCCCTGGCGCGAGATCGCCTGCGACGGTGACCGCTGGGCCCGGCTGCTCGACCTGGGCCGCGAGCTCGGCTTCCTGTCCGCCGGACATGTCGCCATCACCGAGATCGACGGTCGCCCCACCGAGCTGAAGCTCTACGTCGAGCGGGTCGGCGCCGTGCCCACCGACTGGTCCGCGAGGTGAGTCGTGCGCGGCAGCCTACCCCGCCTCCGGCCGCCACGAGCGGTTGGTGATCGCGGTCAGCACGTGATCCTGCCACCGTCCGGCGATCTGCAGGTACTCGGGGGCGAGCCCCTCACGGTGAAAGCCCGCCTTCTCCAGCACCCGGCCGCTGCCCGTGTTGTCCGGGATGTAGTTCGCCATGATGCGGTGGAGGTTCAACGCGGAGAATCCGTACTGCACCAGGGCCCGGACCGCCTCGGTCATGAGCCCCTGACCCTGCACGGCGGCGTCGATGGAATAGCCCAGGAAGCACGCCTGGAACGGGCCGCGCATGATGTTCGACAGGTTGCACGAGCCCAGGACCTCGTTCGAGCCGCCCCGCAGGTACATGAACGTGCGGACTGACGTGCCGGCCTCGGCCTCGTCGAGGTTCATGCGCAGGCGTTGCTCCCACCAGTGCAGGGTGTACATGCCGTCCGGCGCGACCGGGCTCCACGGCTCCAGGTGCTCGCGATTGCGTACGAAGTAGTCCAGCACGGCGTCGGCTTCGGAGGGCTCGGGCAGCCGCAGCAGCAGCCGCGGGGTCGGGATCTCGAGGGCCACGGACGCGCCTCCAGCGTGGCCGCTAGTCTATCTGGAAGTGCATGAAGTCTGGCGTGGACCAGCGCCCGCCCCAGGTCCAGCCGTTCGACTCCATGGCCGTGACCAGGAGCATCTCCACGTCGACGAAGCCGTTCTGCTCGAAGTGCTGGAGGTACTTGCGGTCGAAGCGACGCAGGGCGTCGACCACGACCAGCTGGTCGTCGGCCTTCTCCACCTTCGCCAGCACCGGGTCGCCCGCGTCGGCCTCGATGGCAGCCTGCTTCGCCTCGAGCTTCTCCCAGGTCTTCTTCGCCACGTCGAGGGCCTCGCCGCGCTGGAGCTTGGCTGCGACGCTGTCCGCGACCGTGAGGAGCCGCTTTCTCCGGTCCTTCTTCTTCTTCTTCCCGTCTGTGGCCGGCGGGTCGACCGCGAGCTCGCGCATGCGATCCACCCGGTGCAGGGCCGCCGCCAGGTCGCCCTCGGCCCGCCCGCGCGCCTCCGGAATGCGCTCGAACGGCTCCAGATCGCCGCCCCCGCGGACCGCCTCCCGTCCGGCGTCCCCCTGGGCTCGGTACGCCGCGGCGGAGGCAGCCGCGATGGCCACGCCCTCCTTCGCCTTGGCGTGGTGCGACGCGTTCGCCTCGAGGTCGTCGGCGCGGATGTTGCTCTCCCGAAGCTGCTTGTTGGCCGACCTGGTCTGCGACTTCAGCCCCTTCGCCGCCTCCCGGTCGGCCTTGTACGCCGCTCGGCGGGCGGCCTTGAGCCCCTGCTGGTCCTTCTTCTGCTTCGCCCGCGCCTCCTTCAGCGCTTCCTTGCTCACCCCGTCGGCCTCGAGCGCCGCGCGCACCTCCTTGTCGGTCGGAAGCTCGGTGCCGCCTCCGCCCGGGACCTCGGCGATGAACGACGTGCGCCAGGGCTGGTAGCTGGCCTGGAACACCGGCCCTGCCTTCGATATCTTGTCCAGGATGTCGTTGGACTTCTTGCCGGAGGCCATGTCCTCTGCGGTCAGGCCGGTCTCGCCGGCGTACACCAGCACCATCTCGACGACCTTCCAGACCTCGGGATCGGTGACGAACATGTTCTTCTTGCTGCCGGACTGTCCGTAGTTCACGTCGATGGCGCGGCCGGTGCTGTGGTGGCTCTTCCACGCCGACTCGGCCTCGCCGCACAGGATCCCCTTCTTCGCCTTGCTGCGCCGCGCGCGGAAGTTGAAGCCGCCGGAGTTGCCGTCCACGGTGTAGGCCTGATCCTGACCGCTCTCGGCGGCCATCTGCAGGTACTCGTTGGACGCCTTCGTCAGCGACCCGGCGTGCTTCGAGGCGATGGTGACCGACTCCTGGTTGAGGAAGTAGACCGAGGAAAGCCCACTCTCGTACCACGCGAACATGTCGGGGATGCCTGCTGCGGCGTACGACTCCTGCAGGCGCCAGGCGAAGTCGACCGGCCCGAACGGGTAGTCCGCACCCGCCTCCATCACCTCGACCGC
>CALATR010000969.1 GCA_937891875.1 uncultured Pseudomonadota bacterium
GGTGTCGGTGTCGGTGTCGGTGTCCGAGTCGGTGTCGGTGTCGGTGTCGGTGTCCGAGTCGGTGTCGCTGTCGACGACGCCGTCGCTGTCGCTGTCGCTGTCGGTCGGCGTGACCAGCTCGGGGGTGCACGCGAGGGCGAAGAGGGTCAGGGCGAGGCGATGCGACATGAGGACTCCTGGGAGGAGCTTGCCTCGGGCGAAGCGGATCTGTCGCCGACGTCAGGGTGACGCGTCGGACTCGAAGCGCACGACCGCGCCGTACTCCACGGCCTCGACCTTGGGGGCGAGGTCGGCCCAGGTGGCTCCGGTCAGCACGGTGACGTCCGTCGCACCCGGCTGCGGCAGGCGGATCTCGCGGGCGCTCACGGAGGTCTCGTCGCAGAACAGGGTCTGGAACACGGTGAAGGCCGCGGCCTTCTGTTCGGCGTTGCAGGCGGACAGTGCGCCGCGCTCGATCGCCCCGGTCGCGAGTGCGGCCTGCATCTCCGGCGGTGCGCTGCGGATCATCGGGCGCAGGTCCTCGGCGCAGTCGTGCGGCCAGCGGTCCTCCCCAGCGAGCACCGCCGCGGCGACCTCGGCGTCGCCCCACACGATCGGGCCCCAGCTGGACTGCTTCGCGACCAGCTGCACGCTGCCTGCTCCGCGGTTGCCGGCGACCGCGAGCACCTCGGCGAGCTTGTCGGTGTGCACGTCGGCGTCGACGTAGAGCAGCAGGTCCATGCTCACCCCCGCCTCGGCGAGCCCGGTGGCCTTCACGATCTCCTCCTGCTCCGTCCGGTGGGCGTCCAGGGACTCCGCGAAGGGCTCGAGCCAGCCGGGGATCTCCATGGGCTCGGGCTCGGGCTCGGGCTCGGGCTCGGGCTCCTTGGCGCCGGCCTTCCCGAGGGTGAACGTCATGACGCGGTCCTCGATGACCATGCCCCCGGCCTCGGGCTCGGGCGCCTTCGGCTCGACCACGCCGGCCGCGGTCAGGTGGAAGGTGATCCCGCTGGACAGGTCGTACTCGGAGGTCCACGAGGCCAGCTTGTCGCGGGCCACGTAGGGACCGGACGGCCTGGGCGGGCAGGTCGGGGAGGCGGACGGCGCGGTCTCCGTAGACGAGGCGGTCCCCGCGGAGGGGACGGTCGCGGGGGTCTTCGTCGTGGCGACGGGCGTCGGCGCGGGCTCGGGCTGCTTGGCGCAGGCGAGCAGGGTCAGGGCGAGGAGCCAGAACGGTGGGCGCATCGGATCTCCGGCGGGAGTGTAGCGGCTCGGCGGTCCCGAACCGTGGCGGTCCATCCCGGCCGGTGGTCCGCCAGCCACCGTCCGCTACGTCACCCCCTGCGCCGGAGGCGACCATGGACCAGGATGATCCGCAAGCGTACTCGGACCTCGCCGGCTTCGGCGGGGACTGGCGCGACAGCTGGTACCACGAGGACTTCGTCGAGCTGATGGCTTGGCGCTGGCGGCTGTCCACGGTCGGACGCGCCCTCGACGTGGGCTGCGGGGTGGGCCACTGGGGGCAGCGTCTCGCCCGGTACTTCGCTGATGATGCAGTCCTGGTCGGGATCGACAGCCAGGCGGCCTTCCTGGACCAGGCCCGCGTCCGCGCCGCCGAGCGGGGGCTGTCCGATCGCTGCGAGTGGCTGGCCGCCGACGTCATGGACCTGCCGTTCCCCGACGACAGCTTCGACTTCGTGACCTGCCAGACGGTGCTCATGCACCTGGCCGATCCCGCGGGTGCCTTGCGGGAGATGCGTCGCGTGGTGCGGCCGGGTGGCCTGATCGCTGCCGCGGAGCCCCACAACCTGCTCTCCGCCATGGCCGAGCTGTTCGAGGACGCCGAGCTCGACGACCGGGAACGCCTGGAGCTGCTGGCCTTCGAGATGGCCGTGTTCCGCGGCAAGATGGCGCTGGGCCAGGGGGACAGCTCGATCGCCCTGCGGGTGCCCGGACTCATGGGCGACGCTGGATTGTCGGGGATCCAGGCCTGGCACTCAGACATGTGCGCCCTCGCGCTGCCGCCCTACGACGCGAAGGTCCAGGCGGACGTGAACCAGCGGCTGTCCTGGATCGCGTCGGACGCGATGATCGGTGGCACCCGGGCGGATGCCCGCAAGCGCTTCGTCGCCGGCGGCGGGCGGGAGGACGACTTCGACGCGCTGTGGGAGCGGGCGCGGTCGCGGGACCTGCGGCTGGGCGAGGCGATGAAGGCCGGGACGTGGAGGTCCGCGGGGGCGTTCACCATGCTGCTGGTGAGCGGGCGCAAGTAGGGCGGCTCACACCCACGTCCGCATCCTGTGCAATAGGTATACAAAACCTGCACAGGAAAGACCGTGGGCATTCAGCTCGTCTGGCTCAAGCGCGACCTCCGCCTGCGGGACCACGCGCCCCTCGCCGAGGCTGCGCAGCGCGGTCCCGTCTGCGTGCTCTACCTGTACGAGCCCCCGCTGTGGCAGCGAGACGAGCACGACGCCAGCCACCTGCACGCGGTCAACAGCGCCCTTGTGGAGCTGGACGAGGGCCTGCGCAGCCTGGGCGGGCGGATCACCTACCGCATGGGTCGCCCGGTGCCGACGCTTCGGACCCTGCACGCTGCCCTCGCCGATCACGGTGGCATCGAGGCCATCTGGTCACACCAGGAGACCGGGCTGGGCTGGACCTTCAGCCGGGATCGGGCGGTGACGGCGTGGGCGCGGGAGCAGGGCATCGCCTGGCATCAGCTCGGGCAGGACGGGGTCTGTCGGCCGCACCCCAGGCGGGATGGCTGGGCCTCGCGCTGGACCGAGGCCATGGCGCGGCCGCTGGTGCCGGTGCCCGGGCGCATCGAGGACGTAGGCAGCGTGGTCTCCGGCTGGCCCCACCACGGGCCGCGGACCGCTTCCGAGCTGGGCATGGCCCCGACGACCGCGGATCTGCAGGCGCTGCAGCCGGTCGGTGAGGCCGCGGCGATCGCCCTGCTGGACGACTTCCTGGCCGGCCGCGGACGGGGCTACCGGCAGGCGCTGTCCAGTCCGAACTCGGCGTGGAACGGGTGTTCTCGACTCTCGGTCCACCTGGCCTGGGGCACGCTCTCCACCCGCACGGCCTGGCAGCACACCCGGCTGACGATGCGCGCGCTGCAGGGGAGCCGCACGCCAGAGTCCCGGTCCTTCCTGGATGATCTGGAGGCGTTCGAGGGGCGTCTGCGCTGGCGTGGTCACTTCATGCAGAAGCTGGAGGACGCGCCGAGGCTGGAGCACGAGAACCTGCACCACGCGGTCGACGGCGTGCGAGAGCGGGTGTTCGACGACGCGAAGTTCCAGGCCTGGGCGGAGGGTCGCACCGGCTGGCCGCTGGTGGACGCGTGCATGCGGGCGCTCGAGCGAGAGCGCTGGGTGAACTTCCGCATGCGCGCGATGCTCATGAGCGTCGCCAGCTACCCGCTGTGGCTTCACTGGCGCCGGCCGGCGGTGCACCTGGCCAGCCGATTCCTGGACTTCGAGCCGGGGATCCACTTCCCCCAGGTCCAGATGCAGGCGGGTACCACCGGGATCAACAGCCTGCAGATCTACGACCCCGACAAGCAGGCCCGCGACCACGATCGGGACGGGGCATTCATCCGCCGCTGGGTGCCGGAGCTCGCCGGGGTGCCGGACGCCTTCATCCACGTCCCCTACCGCATGGACCGGGTGAGCCAGCAGCGCGCCGGCTGCGTGCTCGGCCGCGACTACCCGCTGCCGCTGGTCGACCACCGCCGCGCCTCCGCCCTCGCTCGCCGCAAGCTCGAGGAGGTGCGCCGCCGCGCCGCCGCCCGCGAAGAGTCCCGCGACATCCACCAGCGCCACGGCAGCCGCATGCCCGCCTCCCGCCGGAGGTGGCGGTGAGCCTGCAGCCGACGGATCTCCCGGACACCCTGCGCGAGCGAACCCGGGTGCTGCGCGGGGACGGCCTGGACGGTGACTTCGTCCTCTACTGGGTCCGCGGGGCGATCCGGGGGTGGGAGAACCCGGCCCTGGACGTGGCGATCGAGGCCGCGAACCGGCTCGGAAAGCCGCTCTTCGTCCACCAGGCCCTCTCGGAGCGCTACCCCTTCGCCTCCGATCGGCACCACACCTTCATCCTGGAGGGCGCCCGGGACCTGGCTCGTGACCTCGACCAGCGCGGGATCGGAGCCGCCTTTCACCTGGAGCGACCGGGGCACCGCGGCGCGGTCACCAAGCAGCTGGCCGAGCGCGCGGCGCTGGTCGTCCTCGAAGATCTGCCGACCCACCCGCTGCGCGACTGGGCGGAGCGCCTGGCCCGGGACGTGGACACGCGGGTCTGGGCGGTGGACGCGGCGTGCGTCGTGCCGATGACCCTGCTGAAGAAGAGCTACACCCGGGCGTTTCGGTTCCGAGATGCCATCGCCGAGGCGCTCGAGGCCCGCGTGCGCCTGCCCTGGGTCGACGCCACCTACGACGGCGCGCCCTTCGTGCCGGAGCTGCCGTACCAGCCGGTGGATCTCGCCGGGGATCTGGCCGAGCTGGTCGCGTCCTGTGCTGTCGACCACACCGTGGGGCCGGTCCTGGACACGCGCGGGGGCAGCACGGCCGGGTACGCGCGCTGGGACGCCTTCGTGCAGGGCGGGGGGCTGAAGCGCTACGCCTGGACCCGCAACAAGGCCGAGCAGGACGGGGTCAGCCGCATGTCGGCCTACCTGCACCACGGCATGGTGGCGCCGACCCGGATCGCGCGGGAGACGGCGGAGCACGGCGGCAAGAGCGCCGACAAGTACCTGGACGAGCTGGTGATCTGGCGGGAGCTGGCCTGGAACTTCTGCCGCTTCCACGCCGATCACGACACGCTGGCAGCCCTGCCGGGCTGGGCGCTGGAGACCCTGCGGCGGCATGCGGAGGATCCGCGCCCGGAGCGGATCGGACGCGAGCGGCTGTGGCGGGCGCGGTCGGGGAGCCCGCTGTGGGACGCGTGCCAGCGCTCGCTCCTCATCCACGGCGAGCTGCACAACAACGTGCGGATGACCTGGGGCAAGGCGCTCCTGCAGTGGACGGCGGGGCCGGAGGAGGCCCTGGACGCGCTCGTCGACCTGAACCACCGCTACGCCCTCGACGGGCGGGACCCGGCGTCGTTCGGGGGGCTGTTGTGGTGCATGGGGCAGTTCGATCGGCCGTTCTCGCCGGAGCAGCCCATCCTGGGCACGGTGCGGCCCCGCGAGCTGGACGGGCACGCGGCACGGCTCGACCTGGAGGCGTACGCAGGCCGGGTGGGGAGGCCGAGGGGCGCCCGACGGGAGCGGGTCGCGGTGGTGGGTGCGGGGCCGGCTGGCGCGCTGTGCGCCCGGACCCTGCACGATCACGGGCTGGAGGTGACGCTGTTCGACAAGGGACGCGGGGCGGGCGGGCGCCTGTCCACCCGGCGCGCGGACGCTCGCAGGTTCGACCACGGCGGGTCCATCCTCGAGGAGGTGGCCGGGCCGCTGGGGCGGTACGTGCGGGCGTGGGTCGAGGCGGGGGTGCTGGCTCCGTGGGAGGCCCCGTTCATCGAGGTGGCTGGCGGGGAGGCGCGCGGACGGGTCGGGGGCAAGCGGTACGTGCCCGCGCCGGCTGCGAATGCGCTCCTGAAGCATCTTCTCGCCGATCTCGACGTGCGCTTCGGCGCCCGGGTCGTGGCCCTGCGTCGGGACGGCGACCCGGTGGTGGTGGTCCTCGAGGACGGCGCCGAGCACGCCTTCGACCGGGTCGTCGTCGCCGTGCCCGCCCCGCAGGCGGTGCCGCTGCTCGAAGGTGTTTCGCCCGCGCTCGGCGCCCGCATGGACGCGGTCCGCTACGCGCCCCAGTGGGTGTTGATGGCGGGGATCCCGGTCGACTCCGGCAAGCGCTGGGGCGGGGCTCGCTTCGTCGAGGATCCGGTTCTGGACGTGGTCATCCGCAACCAGACCCGCCCGGGGCGGCCGCCGGGGGAGCAGTGGGTCGTGCAGGCGAGCCCGGCGTGGTCCCGGGAGCACCTGGAGGCCTCTGCGGAGGACGTCGCCCGACTGCTGTGGGACGAGCTCCGCGCTCGCACCGACGTGCCCGACGCCGATCACCTGGCGGCTCATCGCTGGCGCTTCAGCCGGGTCGAGCAGCCGGTCGGCGAGCCCTGCCTGGTGAGCGCCGACAGCCGGATCGGCGTGTGCGGGGATGGCGTCAGCGGCGGAGGGATCGGCGAGGCGCTCGGCAGCGGGGCGGCGCTGGCGGGGCGGGTGCTGGCGCTCGGCTGACTACTCCGCTCCGAAGCCCTCGCGGATCCAGGCGACGGCGGCGTCCGCGGTCAGGTCGGGGTCCCAGGTCAGGCGCGACTGGCCGCGGGCGGCGGCGGCGAAGTCGGCGAGGGTGGTGCCCACCCCCAGGTGTGCGGCGTAGGAATCCAGGTTTCGCCCCGGATCTGGCGCGGTGTCGATCCCCTCGCTCGCCCCGGTCTCGCCGGACACACCCCGCCACCAGCCCAGGTCGCCCTGGCCGGCATCGGTGCAGAGCTGGCCGCCATCGTAGGCATTGTCCCGGTAGGCGACCTCGGTGAAGGCGCCGTCGTGGTCGACCAGGCAGGCGCCAGCGGGACCACCGAGCTGATTGCCGCGGATCTCGACCCCGTCCCACACGCCTCCGGTCCGAATGACCAGGTGACGGCGGCGCAGGCCACGCAGGACGTTGTCGCGGACGACGACGTCGCGGTTGGAGTCGCCGGAGAGCTGGATGCCGTAGGGATTGTTCAGGTCGGGCTGGTTGACCAGCAGGTTGTCCTCGATGACCGTGCCGTCGTTGTCGATGATGTCGATGTACCAGGTCAGGGTGCGGGTCGTCGGGCGGGCGCGGCCGATGTCGGTGAAGACGTTGCCCGAGACAACGGTGTCGGCAAAGCGATGGTCCTCACTGCCGTTTCCGCCCATCGACAGGCCGATCTCCCCCTCGGCGAAGACGTTGTCGCGGATGCGGATGTCGGTCGAGCCTCCCTCGCCGCTGGCGGCCATCTTCACGCCGATGCTGGAGGCGCGCAGGATCAGGTTCTTGTCGACGCGGACGCGGTGGTTGCCCGACAGGTAGAGGTCGTGGTTGTAGATGGTCGCGCACGCCTCGGCCACGTCGGGATTCCAGCCGTTCTCGTCCCAGACGTTCTCCTCGATGATCAGCCCGTCGACCTTGCCGGCGAAGATGCCGCTGGGTCGGTAGGCGGGATTGCCGTTGGGGTCGCGGCTGCCGTCTCCGCGGGTGGCGCAGGTGCCGACGCGGTAGCTCCGGTAGACGACGTTGCGGCGGATGGTGACGTCGGTCGCGTTCTGCACGACCAGCTCGCCGTAGACGACCTTGTTGTCCTCGAACAGCAGATCCTCGCTCTCGCTGCCGACGAAGCGGAAGGCCCCGCCGCTGATCCCGTCGAAGCCGGGGCTGCCGGGCTCCTTCTTGCGGCTGAACAGCTCCAGACCGACCACGGCGAGGTGGGATCGGGGCTTGCCATCGTCGTCGATGAGGTGCTCGTCGAGCTCGATGCGGGGCCGGGCGGTGCTGTCCCCGTACGAGCTGACAACCAGCTTCTCCGCCGCGGATCGGCCGCTCTTGAACCGCCGCACGACCCGGTCCGGCCCGATGGCCTCGCCGGCCCAGACGTCGCCGCGCTTGAGCAGCAGGAAGTCGGGCATGCCGTCGCGGACCAGCTGGGCACCGCGGGCCAGGGTGGCGACCGGGGTCTGCGGGGTCAGCCCGTCGTTGCCGTCGTCGCCCTCGGAGGCGCTGACGTAGACCACGACGCTGTCTCCGGACAGGTCGAACGTGGTCCAGCCGTTCTCGCTCTCCCTGGGACCGGCCTCCTCGTCATCGTCCTGTGGTCCCCAGCACCCCGGGTCCAGCTGCCAGTCGGTGAGGCCGTCCCCGTCGCTGTCGACGCCGTCATTGCAGGCGGTGGGTCCGGTGTCGCTGTCGGTGTCGGTGTCGGTGTCGGTGTCGGGGGGCTCGTCGCTGTCGCCGCTGTCGACCGATGCGCCGTCGCAGGCCGCGAGGGCCAGGACCAGGACTGCGGGGAGCATGCGCCTCATCTCGCCTCCGTGCGATCAGCGTACGCGGTGCGAGAACGGCGGCGAACGTCATCGGGCTGACGCGGCTGGTCCGGGGCGGGTCCCGTCCGGTGTCTTACCTGGCCTGCACGCCGTGCCGTGCCCATCGGAGCTCCCTTGTCCCACCGCACTCTCCCCCTCGCCCTGCTGCTCGGTGCCTGCGTCGGTGACTACGCCGCTCACGGCGACATCGAGGCGACCTACCTCCAGACGGGTCCGTACGACGTCACGTACGTGGGTGAATTTGCCTGCTGCGACCGGGATGATTCGGAGTTCGTCGCCTGGCTCCCCGGTGGCGATGCGGCGCGCCCGGTGCTGGTGTGGGGAAACGGCACCGCGGCCGGCACCGACAACTACCTGACCCTGCTGGAGCACTTCGCGTCGTGGGGCTTCGCGGTGGTGGCTCCCGAGAACCCGGGTGTGGGCGACGGAGTTCCGCTCGTCGAGGCGCTGGACGCGGCGGCGGCGGCAAACGCCGAGGCGGACTCGCCGCTGTTCGGTCGCCTGGACCTCGGTCGCGTGGGTGCGGCCGGGCACTCTCAGGGGGCAGGCGGTGCCACCAACCTCATGCGCGCGGACAACGAGCGGGTCACGGCGCTGGTCACCTTCTCGCGGCCCCACGCCCAGTGGTGCACCGAGGATGCGCTGTGTCCCCACCCGACCGAGCTCGAGCGCGGCGCGACCTTCTACGTGACCGGCGGGCGCGACGTCATCCTCGCCCCGCCGTCCGCCCAGCGCGCGGTGTACAACCACACTCCCGACGAGATCCGCAAGGTGCGGGCGACGCTGCGGGGCGCGCGGCACACCGACCCCGAGGGCGATCCCGGCTGTGAGGACGTGCCCTTCTGTGCCCGCGGTGCCGAGGGCTTCCTCGGCTACCCGACCGCATGGCTCGCTGCGAACCTGGGCGTCGACGGTGGAGCCCTCGCCGCCTTCGGTCCTGAAGGCGAGCTGTCCGAGGCCACCGAAGACTGGAGCGACGTTCGGACCAACGTGGAGGTGCCCTGA
>CALATR010000970.1 GCA_937891875.1 uncultured Pseudomonadota bacterium
CGGACTTCCGCGACACCGACTCCGACGACGACGGCTTCCTCGACGAGGACGAGACCGACGTCGACACCGACGCGGACGGCATCCCGGACTACCTGGACGAGGACAGCGACGGCGACAGCGTTCCGGACGAGCGCGAGCTGGACACCGACTCGGACGGCGACGGCCAGGACGACCGGATCGACACCGACGACGACGGCGACGGCCTGCCCAGCGAGATCGAGGGCGAGGTCGACACCGACGGCGACGGCACGCCCGACTACCTCGACGTCGACAGCGACGACGACGGCCGCGACGACGCGGTCGAGCTGGTCGACGATGACGACTGCGACGAGATCGCCAACTACGTCGACGCGAACGACATCGACGGACCGTGCGGCGACGTCGGCTCCCTGACTGCGACCTACCAGAGCGGTGCGTGCGCGGGCAGCTCCAGCACCGCGACCGGCCTGCTGGGCTTCGCCCCCATCGGCCTGGCACTGCTGGGCCTGCTCGGTCTGCGCCGTCGGCGTGAGGATCGGGCCTAGGCCCCGGGGGTCCCATGAAGCCGTGGATGTGGGGCGTGCTCGCCCTGGTGGCGGGGCTGGTGCTCGTGGTCGTGCTCGCCGCGACCCTGGGCGGGGATCCGATCGCCGCCCAGACGCCCCCAGCGGCGCCCGCGTCCCCCGTCGCCGAGCCCGCCGCGCCGGACGCGGTGGAGCAGGTTCCGCCGGCGACACCGCCATCCGTGACCGAGGTCGCGGCGACGGACACCGATCCCCCGGGCGCGGGCGTTCCCGGCATCGATCCCGACGCCCCCTCGCCGATGGACGAGATCCCGGAGGACCTCACCCGTGAGGAGTTCGACCGGGTGCTGGACGCCGTGGTCGAGCAGTGCGGACTCGACGACTGGTCCGAGCTGGAGCGCCGCTGCGAGGGTCCGCGCTGTACGTGGATGCTCGCCCAGCCACCACCCGAGGCTGGCTACCCGTCCCACGAGGCCCTCACCCGCTGCCCTGCGTGGGCCAACGCGTGGGGCGCCCAGGCCGAGTCCATCCAGAGCCGGGTCACCTGCGACGACGGCGTCGAGCTGGAGCTGGTCGTGTTCGGCCCCACCACCGAGCGAATGCTGGACGCGGTGGCCGAGGGCGCGTCCTTCATCGACGCCCCGGACGACCTGCGCACCCGCGCGTGCGCCACCTGGGGAAAGTGAGCCAGCCGGGTCGCCTCCCGGACGATGAGCCAACGATCCCGGTCCAACGCCGGTCCCGCCGCGACCCACGTCAAGTCCGTGGAAGTTTTTCAACGGCGATCAGATACTAGCGTCCCCTCCTCGGAGTCGCGATGTCTGCTCTTTATCGTACGTTCTTCGGTGCATCCGCCCTGGCCCTCCTCGGCCTCGGTACCCTCGCCGCCCCGACCGATGCCTTCGCCAAGGGCCCGAACGCCCTGTGGTACCGCGGCAACAGCGCCTCGCTGTCGCCCGCCATGACCCGCGTGTCGGCCCAGGTCCGCGCGGCCGGAGCGTCGAGCTTCGTCAACACCACCTCCTGGCCGTCCAGCATGGCGCGGGACTACGGGCTCGTGTTCGTGGTCGAGCCCCGCTCCAACCTCTCGACCGCCCAGATCAACGACCTGCGAGCCGTCGTCAACGCGGGCGGAGGCGTCGTGCTCCTCGGCGAGGGCCAGGCGTTCACCACCGAGAACGGCGTCATCAACAACGTCGCGTCCGGCATGGGCGTGCCCATGCGCGCCAGCACGACCTCATCCACCCCCGGCGGCTATGGCTACGCGACCACGGTGACCGCGACCTCCCTCACCGCGGGTCAGTCCCAGCTCTACATGGCCTACGCCGCCATCGTCTCCGGCGGCACCGCCCAGTACACGCGGTCGGGCGTGTTCGCGCGTGAGTCCGGCAGCGTGCTGATGCTGACCGACAGCAACTGCTGGGACGCCTCCTACAACGACCGCTTCTACCGCAACCTGTGGAACGGCCTCGGCTGTGTGGCCCGCACCTGGTACCGCGACTCCGACGGCGACAGCTGGGGCAACTCCAGCGTCACCACCTCCGCGTGCTCGGCACCGTCCGGCTACGTCAGCCGCGGCGGTGACTGCAACGACAGCGTGTCCAGCATCTACCCGGGTGCAGCTGAGACCGTCGGCGACGAGATCGACCAGTCCTGCGACGGCCGCGAGGTCTGCTACCAGAACATCGACAACGACGGCTACCGCACCACCGCCACCGTCGCCTCCGCCGACGCCGACTGCCGCGACTCCGGCGAGGCCCGCGCCGCCATCCCGACGCTCGACTGCGACGACCGCGACGCCCGCACCTACCCCGGTGCCCCCGAGACCGTCGGCGACGAGAAGGACCAGTCCTGCGACGGTCGCGAGATCAGCTACCAGAACATCGACGGCGACGGCTTCCGCACCACCGC
>CALATR010000971.1 GCA_937891875.1 uncultured Pseudomonadota bacterium
ATCGTGTTCCGCGACGACTTCTAGGAGTCCCATGGCATCCACCATCCTGGTCACCGGCGGCGCCGGATTCATCGGAGCGCACCTGGTGCGTGCGCTCCTGACCCGGGGGGTGGATGTCATCACTGTGGACATGCTGACCTACGCCGCTCACCCGGACACGGTGGCGGCCCTGCGAGAGCTCCCGCGCCACACCCTGTGCGAGCTCGACGTCTGCGACACTGCAGCGCTGACCGACGTGCTGTGCCGCCACCGGGTCGAGGCCGTGCTGCACCTCGCCGCCGAGTCCCACGTCGACCGCAGCATCGACGACGCCCAGGCCTTCCTGCGCACCAACGTGCTCGGCACGGCGTCCGTGCTCGAGGCGATCTCCCGGGCCCGGTCACGGGGGGCCGTGCCCGATGATCTGCGCCTGGTGCACGTCTCCACCGACGAGGTCTTCGGAAGCCTGCCCGACGACGGCTCGGTGTTCTCCGAGGACAGCCCGGTCGATCCCCGCTCGCCGTACGCGGCCAGCAAGGCGAGTGCGGACCACCTGGTGCGCGCCTGGGGCCACACCCACGGCCAGCCCGCCGTGATCACCTGGGGTCCCAACACCTACGGGCCGGGGCAGTTCCCCGAGAAGCTCGTGCCCCACATGATCCGCCGCGCACTCGCCGGACAGTCCCTGCCCATCTATGGCGATGGACGGCAGCGCCGCACCTGGGTGCACGTCGAGGACCACGTGGCTGGCGTGCTCGCCGCGCTGGATCACGGCCGGGCCGGGCAGGGCTACTGCCTGGGCGGCGGCGACGAGCGCGCGAACCTCGATCTCGTCGGGCAGATCTGCGCGATCCTGGATGAACAACGCCCGGATCCGGCCGGCCCTCACGCCCGGCGGATCACCCACGTCGCCGACCGCCCGGGCCATGACCGGCGCTACGCCATGGACGGGGCTCGCGCCCACGAAGAGCTTCGGTGGAAGGCGGACATCCCGCTTGACGACGGCCTGCGCGACACCGTGCGCTGGTACCTGGAGCGGCCGCGCGCCCTGCGTCCTCCCGGCTACGACGGCAGCCGGCTGGGACTCGGTCAGGGCGTGGCGTGAGCGCGGGCCTGCTGCTCGTCGGTGGCAGCGGCACCAGGCTGCTTCCGCTCACCCGGCACACGTCCAAGCACCTGCTCCGCGTGGGCGGCCGCCCGATGGTGCACCACAGCCTGGACACCCTGGTGCGCGCGGGCTGTGACAGCATCCGCCTGGTCTGCAATCCCGGCGACGAGCACGCCTACCTGCAGGCGCTGGACGTGCCCCGCTACGCCCACTGCCACTTCAGCGTCACCGTGCAGCCCCGCCCCGGTGGCATCGCCCAGGCGGTCGCCCTGGCGGCGGATCACTGCGAGGACGGCGTCGTGGTCGGGCTCGGCGACAACCTGCTCCACGGTGCCGGAGCGTCGTCGTTCCTGGCGGACTTCCGGGCGTCCAGCGGGGCCATGCTCGTCACCTGCCGGGTCGCCGATCCGCGCGACTACGGGGTCGCCGAG
>CALATR010000972.1 GCA_937891875.1 uncultured Pseudomonadota bacterium
CGCTGGTCATGCTGCTCGCGTGTGGCCGGTCCCCCGACGACACCGACTCCCAGCCGGTCTGCCCCCGCGTCGACAGCGACGTGGCCACGGTCGAGTGGGACAGCGTGCTGTTCGAGTCGCCGGTCACCCGGACCATCACCGTGTCCAACCCCTGCGACGCCCCCTACCAGCTGGACGCGGTCAGGCTGGACGGGGATGACGTGTTCGAAGTGGCCTTCGAACCTGGCGAGCTGGCCCCCGGAGACCGTGCCCAGATCACGGTGACCTACCAGCCGGACGGCGACTACGGCCCCCACGCCGCCGCGCTCTTCCTCGAGACCAGCTTCGGCGAGGCCACCTTCCCCCTGGTCGGCCGGCCCGATCCTGACCAGGACGGCGACGGCGAGGACGCCATCGAAGCCGGCGGACTGGACTGCGACGACCTGGACCCCCGGATCGGTCAGCCCGGCCCCGAGACCCGGAACCTGCTCGACGACGACTGCGATGGCACCGTCGACGAAGACTTCATCGTGGCGGGCGACGCCTGGATCACCGAGCTCATGCTCCGGCCGGAGGCGGTGCGCCCCAACCTGGGGCAGTGGATCGAGATCAAGAACGGCGGAAACGAGGCGATCGACCTGCTGGGCTGGGAGCTGTACGGTGCCGCGGGCACGCTCACCGTCGCCGATCACGTGATCCTCGACCCGGGCGAGCTTGCCGTGCTGGCCGTGCAGACCGACCCCGCGGAGAACGGCGGCATCGACGTGGACGGGGCGCTGGTGGGCGATGGCACCCCGCTGCCCGACGGCGCCTGGGCGCTGCAGCTGCGGGTCGGGGACACCGTGCTGGTCGCGCTCGACGAGACCAGCGACTGGCCCGAGGAGCTGGGCGCGACCGTCGCCCTGGACCCGCTGGTGACCGACGTGCACGCCATGCCCGATCCGGCCAACTGGTGCCTCGGAACCGAGGAACTGCCCAGCGAGGATCGCGGCACCCCCGGGGTGGAGAACACCTGGTGCCCCCAGATCGACCACGACGGCGACGGCTACTCGAAGACGCAGGGGGACTGCAACGACGCCGACGCCGAGATCGGTCGCTTCGCCCCCGAGGCGTGGGACGGCAAGGACAACGACTGCGACGGACTCGTCGACGATCTGTTCGTGGACCAGGCGCGGTCGGGCCACGTCTGGGGCACCCGAGGGACCCAGGTGGGCGCGCGGGAGCTCCAGGTCGCGGACTGGAACGGAGACGGCACGGACGAGGTCATCGCCTCGGAGGCCGGCAGCTCCGGGAACTACGCCTACGTGCTGGACGGCTGGGACCTGCACACCTCGGGCGACACCCCCCTGTCCGACCTCGACTACGGCACGTTCGACTTCGGCGCCTGGGGGCCACTCGGACCCGCGCCCCTGCCCGGTGATGTCGACGGCGACGGCGATGACGACCTGGTCTTCCCCCTGTCGCGCACGTCGCTCGGCGAGGACGCCCTGTGGATCTTCGACGTCGTGCCGGCCAAGGGCTCGACCCTGGGCCGCGCGAACACCACCCTGCGGGTCACCGAGTCCACCGGCGCCTTCCAGGGCACCGTGGTCGCCCACCTCGACCTCGACGGGAACGGCGCGGTCGAGACGATCCTCGGTGATCGACGCGCATCCTGGGGGGCCGTGACCGTGCTGGACCTGACCGACCAGTTCGGCGACGTGGACGCGGACGACGTGCGGCAGTCCCTGTGGTCGGCCCCCGAGCGCACGTTCGTGGGTGACCACCTGAACGGCGGCGATCTGAACGACGACGGCTACGACGACCTGCTCGTCGGCGAGGCCGACCCGTACCTCACCGGCAACACCGTCGTGCACACGGTGCTCGGCGGCGCCGAGCTCCCGGACAAGGAGACCCTCGCCGAGGCGAGCACGCTCAGGCTCAACGGCCACGACGCGAGGTTGGGCGCCGGGGCGTGGATCCTCGACGCCGACGGAGACTCGCGGATGGACCTGCTGGTCGGCGCCCCCGCGGACGACACGGTGTACGTGATCTTCGACGCAGGCAGGCTGTCCGGCTCCGTCGACGTCACCGCCCGCGCGGACCTGACCATCCGCTCCAGCAAGGGACTGTGTGGCACGTCCCTGGACATGGGGGATCCCGACCGGGACGGCATGACCGACCTGATCGTCGGCTGTGGCTCCAGCTGGACCGGGGAGCGCGGGGTGGTGATGGTCCTCCCACAGTCGGTCATCCTACCCGGTAGCATCGATGCAAATGACGCCTCCATGACCCTCCTGGCCCGGGAGGCAGGGGACGGGTTCGGCGCGCGTCTGCGCATGGGCGACCTGGACGGTGATGGCGCCAGAGACGAGATGGTCATCACCGCGCCCACCTGGATGGGCACCGGCGACTGGCAGCGCGGCGACCTCTGGACAATCGAGCGACTGTAGGGAAACACAGTGTTGAATGCAGATCGATTCGGATCTGATTTGCATTCATGCAACTAGTACCCTATAGGTAGAGTGTGAGACGGAAGTCGGCCCAGGTCGCCCGTCCCCACTACCAACTCGCACATCCTACACAGAGGAGCACCTTGACCACCACGTTCCAGACCAACCTCCAGCTCGATGCCCAGACCCGCGCCCAGCTCGTCGACATGCTCAACATGGCCCTCGCCGAGACCTCGGACCTGTACTTCATGACCAAGCAGGCCCACTGGAACGTCCGAGGGCCCTTCTTCTTCGCTCGCCACGAGCTCTTCGACAAGGTCGCCGGCAAGCGCCTCGGCTACATCGACGCCCTCGCGGAGCGCGTCGGCACCCTCGGGGGCTACGCGGAAGGCTCCTTGCGCTGGGCTGCCGAGAACACCCAGCTCAAGGCCTATGACCGAGAAGCGGTCTCCGGCACCGAGCACGTCCGCAACCTTGCCAACAGGTATGCAAGCTACTGTGCGCATGTTCGCAAGTGGATCGAGGTCGCGTCCGAGCTCGACCCCGCAACCGAGGACCTGCTGACCGAGATCCTGCGCGAGACCGAGCTCGATCTCTGGTTCCTCGAGAGCCACGTCCAGGGCTGATCGCCACGCGCTCGCCCCGACGCACACCTGATTCCAGAGGAACCCCCATGCAGACCGCCACCCAGACCGACCCCCGCATCGCCCCGGACCCCATGCACGCCTACGGTGAGACCCTGAAGTCTCGCAGCGGCTTCGTCATGCA
>CALATR010000973.1 GCA_937891875.1 uncultured Pseudomonadota bacterium
CGAGCTCTTCGGCTACGAGAAGGGCGCGTTCACCGGCGCGGTCGCCCGCAAGGAGGGCCGCTTCGACCTGGCCCGCGGCGGCACCCTCTTCCTCGACGAGGTCACCGAGATCGCCCCCCCGGTGCAGGTGAAGCTGCTGCGGGTGCTCCAGGAGGGCGAGTACGAGCGGGTCGGCGGCACCGACACCCTGCGCGCCGACGTGCGGGTCATCGCCGCCACCAACCGCGACATCGAGGAGGAGGTCGAGGCCGGTCGCTTCCGCCGTGACCTCTTCTACCGCCTCAACGTCATCCGCATCGACGTGCCGCCCATGCGTGAGCGCGACGGCGACGTGCCCCTGCTCGCCCAGCACTTCCTCCACGGATTCGCCAGGAAGAACCGAAAGGATGTGGTCGGCTTCTCCGAGGAGGCCCTGGACGCGATGGTCGCCTACGGCTGGCCTGGCAACGTGCGCGAGCTGGAGAACGCCATCGAGCGCGCCGTCGTGCTCTCCCGCGACGAGGTCATCGGCCTGGACGACCTCCCCCGCGCCGTGCGCCAGGGCAAGGGCGGCCGCACCTTCCTCTCCTTCGAGGTCGGCACGCCGCTCAAGGTCGTGGAGCGACGCATGATCGAGGCGACCCTGCGCCACGTCGGCGGCGACAAGAACCTCGCCGCGAGCCTGCTGGGCACGACCGCGCGCACCATCTACCGGCGCGAGGCGGAGTGGGCCGAGGCCGAGAAGGAGGAGTGAGGGCGATCGTGCTGGGGGCGCTCCTGTCGGCGCCGGCGTGGGCGCAGGAGCCCGATGAGGCCCTCTCCGAGCGGATCCGCGGGGAGGACATCGCCGCCTGGGAGGCGCTGGAGGGTGCTGAACGCCCGCCCAGCACCGATGATCTATTGGCGTTCGTCCTCGAGTTTCGCGACTCTCCCCTGGCGGAGCTGGCCTGGGCGGAGGTGCGGGCCCGCGGGGAGGTCGATCCGGCCTTCGTGCGCGCCCACCGTCTGCTCGTGCTCGACCTGGATCGCAGCCTGCAGAGCCACACGGCGAGCCTGTCCCGCGAGCCGGCCACGGTCGCGGTCGCGCCGATCACCGCTTCGGAAGAGGAGGATGCACCGCCCCCCGAGTGGTTCGGTCAGGCGTTGGTCGGCGGGCTGGTCGACGATGCCGGCCCGGCGGTCTCCCTCGGCGTGAGTGCTGGTCGCGGTCCGCTGTCCGGGGTCCTGCGCGGTCAGGTGGGCAGCCGGCTCAACGCCGAGCTCGCCGTGCACTGGCAGCCCGCCGTGTTCGGGGTCGCCTTCCTCGAGGCCGGGGCAGACGCGCGCCTGCGAGGGATCGCCCGGGGTGGGGTGGCGGTGCCGCTGGGTGGTCGGGTCGCCCTGCAGAGCAGCATGGCGCTGGCGGTGGGCCCTGACGGCCTGGCCCCGGTGGTGCGTCTGGAGCTCACCGGCACGACGGGCCTGTCGCGCGCTACTCGCCGTCGGTGAACCGGTACATCAGCACGTCGTCGACGTAGCGGCCGTCCTCCAGCCGATACTCCTGGGCGCGCCTGCCCTCCTCGCGGAAGCCGTACGCCCGGTACAGGTCGATGGCGCGGGTGTTGTCGGCGAAGACCGCCAGCCCGAGCTTGCGGATGTCGTCGTGGGCGATGGCCCAGCGCACGGCGGCCTCGACCAGGGAGCGCCCGACGCCCTTGCCGCGGGCGTCCTGGGCCACCATGATCTCGAGCTTGCCGGTGTGGCGCATGCGGTTGAGCGCGCCGCCACGCACGGTGAGGAAGCCGACCAGGGTCGAGCCGATCCGGGCGATGAGGAAGAGCGAGTTGGCCGAGCGCTCGAACTCGCGGATCATCCGCACCTTGTCGTCCACCGTCTCCCGGAACTCCTCCGGCTCGGTGATGAAGTAGCGGCGCTCCTGGAGCACGGCGCGGTGCAGGCGCAGGATCGCGGCCGCATCGGTGGTGCGGGCCGGGCGGATGTCCAGGGACTTGCCGATGGTCGTCGGAGACTGCATGCGGCAACATCGACCGATCCGGCGGATCGGTCAAGCACGGTCAGGGTGCTACTCGCCCTTGGTCCACTTGACGTCGTTGCAGAAGTTCCAGTTTGGAACGCAGTCGGTGCGGATCATGCGCGCGACGCGACCGTCATCGACCGTAAGCTGGATCTGGTAGAGCATGGCCGCCTTGTGGGCCGTCTTGCTGTCCGAGGTCCAGACCAGGATGTCGCCCTCCGGGGAGACCTCGAACCGGTAGAGGAACTCCTGGGACAGGGACGCGGGGCGATCGACCACGGAGAACTTCTTCACGGGCGGGCCCCAGGCCATGAACACCGCATTCTCCTCCCAGCCGACCTTGACGTCACCGACGAGGATCGCCTCGCGGACGCGCTCCTCGTACTGGTAGAAGCGCTCCCACAGGCCCTTCTTCTTGAGGTAGGCGTTGCGCTCGTCCTCGGTCTTGAGCTTCAGGAACGCCTTGCGGGTGTCCTTGTCCATGTAGACCTTGAGCGCCTGATAGTGGTCCTTCTCCGCCGAGGACAGCCGCTTGGTCTTGTCAGCGTGGGCCGCCTGGGGGCCAATGAGGCCGATGGCGACGACGCTGATGGCCAGGGCGGTGGTGACGGAGCGAGCAAGGCGCGGGAGCATGGAGCCTCCGGGTTCGAACGGGTCGTGGTCGTAACACCCGGGCTCGCCGATCGTGTCCATGGTGCGTCAGCGATCCGCGGGCAGGATCAGGCGCACGCCGACGAGAGCGAGGCTTGCCCGCGGGACGAAGCCGCCTTGGCCGTCGCTGGTCCGAACGAGCACGAAGTCGCCCACCTGGCGCTCGACCGCGAGCTCGGTGCCCGGCAGGAGCTGGCGCTGGGGGGGCGCGGCCATGTCGGGGTCGGGTCGCAGGCCCAGGTCGTCTCCGACGACGATGGCGCCAGGGTGGGCCTGCAGGCGGCGGGCCCCCTCGACGCTCCCCAGGCCGAGGACCACGCCGAGCGCGGCCACGGCGAGCCAGGGCCATCCGCTCCAGCCGCGGAGCCAGGACAGCCAGCCCCCGGCGCTGGCCAGCAGCAACAGGGCCGTGCCGAGGATGCCCAGTTCGCCGACCGTCGCGACGGTCAACCAGGGAGGAAGAGGATCATTGGGCGAGGGCGTGCCTTCGAGCTCAGACCGTGCGACCGCGAGGTTGTGCGGCGGATCGGAGTCCCGCGGCGAGAGGATCCGCGCCTGGCGCCAGTGGGCGATGGCTCGCGGCAGGTCGCCCTTGCGGTACCACGCCACGCCGAGGTTCTCGTGCAGCACGGCCGAGCCGCGTCCGCCCTCGTCCAGCACCTGCTGCCAGGCGGCGATGGCACCGTCCATGTCGCCCGCTTCCCACGCGGCCGCGCCATCCTCGACCGGTCCGGCGAGGGCGAGGGCGACCAGCAGCCACAGCCAGGCGATCACGCGCGCTCCAGTTCGTCGACCAGCGCCTTCACCGCGGCCTCGAGGCGGGCGAGCACGTCCTTCATCGCGCCCTCGCCAAAGCGCGCCCGGTCCAGCTGGCGGGTGGTCTCGGAGACCTTCTCGGCGAGCGCCTCGGGCAGCTGGGCCATGGCGGCGTCGCGGTCCAGGCGCTCGATGGGCTGGGCGGTGGCGCGGGCGAGGGCGTGACGCAGGGCCGCGTCCAGCTCGGCGAGGCGGCGCTGGGGATCGGCGGGCAGGCGGGCCAGGCGCTGGCGGGGGGGGACGTCCCTCGTGCGGGGCTTCTTCGGAGTACGGAGCTTGCGAGCCAGATCTCGGCCGAAGCGGAAGCCCTCGACCCCGCCGAGCAGGAGGAGGGGCGCCCCGGCGAGCGCGAGGGTCCAGGGCATCAGGCCGCCCAGCCAGGCGGTGCTCGCCCAGCCGCTCGGCTGCACGTCGCGCACACCCTCGAAGGGCTCCTCGACCAGGATCGCGTCGGTGTCGAGCGCGGGGTCTTCCACGAAGGACTCGAAGGTGGTGTCGCTGACCTTGCCCTGCCGGATCGTCAGCGGCGGGATCGTGAGCGTGTGGGTCACGTACTCGCCGCGGCTGGGGGAGAAGGTCACGATCTCGAGCGGCGGCATGGTCAGCGTGCCGGGCTTCGTCGGCACGAGCACCCGGGAGTAGCGCCCCTCGGCCTTGTAGCCGTCGCCGTCGACCCGGGCGGCCGTGGCCGGGGTGCCGTCGTAGATCCGCACGCCGTCGAGGTTGTCGGGGCGGGGCAGGGTGAAGCGCTCGATGGTGCCGTTGCCCCGGACCTCGACGAACTGGTTGATCGACACGCCCACCGCCGCCTCCGGGTCGAGGCTCTCCTGGGATTTTCGCGCCGAATCAGCTGAGGGGTCGAACTTGATGACCTTGCGCAATGTGCGTTTTCCTCGACCGCGGTCGGTCACCTCTCCCTTCACTCCGGTCTTGCTACTGCTCAGGAGGGCATCCACCGC
>CALATR010000974.1 GCA_937891875.1 uncultured Pseudomonadota bacterium
CGCAGGGGACGGCTCACGGGGTTCTCCATCTCGGCTGGTCTCACCGTACGCACCCAAAAACCGACCGGCCAGTTTGTTTTTGGTTCCCTGTCATGGAGCACACCCTTGGAATCGGCTGGCACGGCCCGAGCTTCAGGGGCGAATGGGGAAATCCCTGACATCGCGCTTCAGCCTCTGTCGGTCCTGACGTCCGCATCCGACGTCTGGGAGGTGGAACCCGCTCGCCAGGTCGCACCGCCGCTCGACACGGCGTCTGACACCGTGCCCGCCGACGCGGGCGCGCCGCCTCCCGTGCGTCGACCGCCCGAGGCCGACCCCAACGGCCACCCGGTCCGCAGCGCCCGCTACGTCGACCGCGGCCTGATCGGGCTCGGCGGCATGGGCGAGGTGCGCCGAGTGGAGGATCGCCGCCTGCGCCGGGCGGTCGCCATGAAGGTCCTGCGACCGGAGTACCAGCGACACAAGACCGCGGTGCAGCGCTTCCTGGAGGAGGCCCAGGTCGCCGCCCAGCTCGCCCACCCCAACATCGTGCCGGTCCACGACGTCGGCCAGCTCGACGACGGGCGCGCCTACTTCACGATGGACGAGGTGCGCGGCAAGACGCTGGGTCAGGTCATCAAGGCCCTGCACCAGGCGAGCCCGACCGCGTGGGGCACGACCGAAGACGGCTGGACCCTGCGCCGCCTGCTCGAGGCCTTCCGCCACGTCTGCGACGCGGTCGCCTACGCCCACGCCCGGGGGGTGCTCCACCGCGATCTGAAGCCCGACAACGTCATGCTCGGCAGCTTCGGCGAGGTCCTGGTGATGGACTGGGGGCTCGCCAAGGTGCGCGGGGTGCCCGAGCGCCTCGAGCCCGTGTTCGTCGACGTCAGCAAGCGCGGCCAGACCCGGGCGGGCGCGGTCGCTGGGACCCCCGCCTACATGGCGCCCGAGCAGGCCCGCGGCGAGCACGACCAGATGGACCAGCGCGCCGACGTCTACGCGCTGGGCGCACTGCTCTACGAGATCCTCGACGGACGCTGCCCCTACCGCGGCAAGGACGCCCTGAAGCAGGTGCTCGCCGGCCCCCCTCGCCCGCTCGATCGCCACGCCCTCGGACGGCGCAAGCAGGATGAGCCTGGGCCCCCGATCCCTTCGGAGCTACGCCGGATCTGCGCCAAGGCCATGGCGCGCTCCGCCTGGCGCCGGTACGCCGACGCGGCCGAGCTGGAGCAGGCCCTGGAGGGGTGGCTGGACGGTTCGCGCCGTCGCCAGCAGGCCCTGGCGCTGGTCGCCGAGTCCGACGCGCTCGCTCCCGAGGTCGAGCGCCTGCAGATGGCCG
>CALATR010000975.1 GCA_937891875.1 uncultured Pseudomonadota bacterium
CGAGGACCAGGATCCGGGGATGTCGCATGTGCCTCCTCACACGGAAGACGCCGCGGCGGCTGTGTGGATTCACTCGTACTTTCGCGGCGTAGACACTGCTATAGTCGCGACATGACCGCACGCCCGCCCCGACTGACGCTGTTCGTGCTCGCCGGCCTCGTCGGCTGTGCCGCGCCGGACTTCGACGGTCAGTGGGTCGGCGAGTGCGACGCCGAGGTGGACCTGCGGGTGTCGGTCGTGGCGCAGGACGGCGAGGAGACCAGCCTGAACGCCGCCCAGGTGACCGTGCACAGCCCCGATCACCCGGACACCGCCCTCTTCCTGCAGTGCAGCGACGCCGTGCAGGACGGGTGGGACGTGCGCATCACCGGGTGCAGCGGCAGCTGGGAAGGCACGAACGAGGCGCACGATCTGGTGCTGGACGGCACCCTCGACGACGACGGGCTGGTGCCCCGCCTGCTCGGCGACTGCAGCGCCGACGGAGACAGCGGCGCGCTCGAGCTGTGGTGGATCCCATGAAGAAGCTGCTCCTCCCCCTGCTCCTCACGTGGGCCGCCGGCTGCGAGGACAACGAGCACCCCTTTGGCGACAGCTGGGCCACCAGCTGCACCGCGGAGGGCATGCCCACCCTGGACGTCAGCTTTCGCCGCCAGGGACACCTCGACGACAGCGGCCGCAAGCGCGCCTACCTGGGCCGGGTCGGTCTCACCGATCCGCAGGGCTTCGAGCACCTGTGGGTATGGGAGGTCGCGGTCGACCAGAAGGACGACAGCGCGCAGACCATCGCACTGGAGCGCGTGCCCATCCCCGATGCCTACACGACCGAGCTGCAGGAGCTCACCCTGGACGTCGCCACCTTCGTCGAGGCGGAGGACACCCAGTCGGCCACCATGACCGGGATCTGCGGCTGGGGCTCGGCCCAGGGTCAGCTGACCATGACCCAGACCGACGACTGCGACATCTGCGAGGACATCAACTGCAGCACCCTCTCCTTCACCCCGGTGCTCGGCGTGCTGGGCTGGGGCGGCGTCCTGCTGCTCAGGCGCCGGCGACAGCGCAGGGAGTCGGCGGAGTAGCCAGGAGGCTCGGGAGAAGGCGGACCGGCCGAGCAGCCTGGAAGAAGGCAGACTAATTGGTGCGCAGCAGCTCGACGTGGCCGACGGCCTCGAACTCGGAGCGCCCGACCTGGCCGCGGTACTCGTAGTCGATGACGATGATCTCGTCGTTGCGCTCGAAGATGCCCTCGGCGAGGGGCTCGCTGGCCCAGCCGCGGTCGGTCGGCACCAGGTTCATGATGATCGCGTTGCGGCGGTCGAGGATCACACCCCGCCAGGCCGGGGAGCGCACGCTGACGCCACACACGGAGCCGGGCGCGACGTCGATCCGGTAGATCAGCTCGCACTCGGGGCAGGCGCCCTGGGCCTCGGGGTCATCCGTCAGGGTCCCGCCCTCCTCCAGCTCGCCGTCGCAGCGACCGAAGTCGATGACCCGCGTGCCGATCCACTCGCCGTAGATGGGCGGCGGAGGGGGATCGGTGTCCGTGTCGGTGTCGACATCGGTGTCGGAGTCCGTGTCGGAGTCCGTGTCCGGATCCCCGGTGTCCACCGGGAAGTCACCCTCGCTGATGATCGTGGCCGAGACGGGACCGCAGCCGCCGAGCGCCCCCACGCCGAGGCCCACACCGAGGGTGGTGGTGAGGGCGAGGAACACGGAGGGGACGCGCATGGACACTCCTGCGTTGGACGCCCGACACCTATAGCACTGCAGCCTACCAGTCGAGAAGCGCGGCGCCCCAGGTGAAGCCACTGCCGAACGCGGCCAGGCCGACCTTCATGCCCGGCTTCAGGATCCCCTCGCGCTCCGCCTCGGCCATCAGGATGGGGATGGTGCCAGCGGTGGTGTTGCCGTAGCGCATGATGTTGTTGAACACCTTGTCGTCGGGGATGTTCAGCTGCTTCTGCACGTACTCGTTGATCCGCAGGTTGGCCTGGTGGAACAGGAAGAGGTCGATGTCCTTGGTGTCGACCTTCTCCTCCCAGCAGACCTTCATCAGGCTGGTGATCATCTTCTCGACCGCGTTGCGGAAGACCTGGCGACCGTCCATGGACGCCCACATCATCTCGGGTGCGACGATGCCGTTGCCGTCCTCGTCCTGCGGGAGGAAGGGGAAGTTGCGGATGTCCCACATGGGCTGCCACAGGGTCTCGGCGAAGCGGCCGTCCGCGCCCAGGGTGTAGTTGCGCAGGCCACGGTCCTCCTCGGTCGCGCTGACGACCACGGCGCCGGCGCCATCGCCGAACAGCGAGGCCACGGTGCGACCCCGGCTGGACAGGTCGAGCGCGTGGCTGTGGGTCTCGGAGCCGATGACCAGCACGTGGTTCGTGTTGCCGGACTGCACCATCGAGGCGGCGGTGCCCAGCGCGTAGAGGAAGCCCGAGCACTGGTTGCGCACGTCGAGGCAGGGCACGAAGTTGCCAGTGTCCGCCATGCCGAGCTGACGCTGGACCAGCACGCCGCTGCCCGGAAAGACGTGGTCCGGCGACAGCGTCGCCAGGATGATCATGCCCAGGTCCTTCTTGTCGATGCCGGCGGCCTCGATCGCCATCTCCGCCGCCTTGGCCCCCATGTCCGCCGTGCCCATGCCTTGGGGCGCGAAGCGACGCTCGGCGATGCCGGTGCGCTTGCGGATCCACTCGTCGGAGGTCTCGATCCCGTAGACATCGCGCAGGTCGTCGTTGGTGACCACGTTGTCGGGGACGAAGAAGCCGGTTCCGGAGATGTAGGCGTTGGGCACGGGGTCCTCCCGGGGTGAGTGGCCGAGCCTTGTCACCCGCCCGTCCCCGGCTGGCAACCGGGTCCGACGGCCGATTCGCACCGTCCGCGAGCGAGGGCCGAGGTACCGATTCCCACCCGGGGTCCGAGGGTGGATCCCCCGGGGAGGCCGGGTCTCGAGGCCGGCAGACGGATCCCGCCCGGCTCAGCTGCTGCCGAGGGCCTGGGCGAGGGCCGACCACGCGCTGGTCGGCACGTCCGCGAGCACCATCGGCACCGCGGCGAGCAGGATCCACACCGCCCCCGCCGCGGACGACGCTCCACCCTCCCGGCGGGAGGCCACGACGATGCCGACCACCGCCACCACGGCCGCCGCGACGAAGGCGACCCAGGACCAGGCCACCGTCGGAGCGAGCAGGGTCGCCCGGGCGTTGAGCACCAGGGCCTCCCGGGCGGGCGCGTCGGGCAGGGTGGCGAAGCGGCCGAGCATCAGGAAGGCGAAGACCCCCCGCAGGGAGGCCTCGCCGAGGCCGACCAGGGTCACGAAGGCCAGGCCCGCGCTGGCGGAAGACGTCGGGCCCGCCTGCTCCCCTCCCCCCGCCATGGCCGGTACCACGAGCAGGGCGAGCAGGGCGTAGGGCACGACCCGGAGCAGGGAGACCTCGAAGAAGCCGTTGCCGACGACGAGCCCCCCGACGATGGGCGCCACCACCGCGACGAGGGCGGGGAGCGCCGAGATCACCACGGGAACGACCTGGCGCGGCCCCTCGCGCAGGGCCCCGGCGAGGGCCAGGCCGCCGTGGAACAGGGCCGGGAGCAGGGCGAAGAACGGAACCACCAGCAGCAGCACCACCGGTGCGGCCACCGCGGTCCGCGACGCGTCCACGTCCGCGGGGTCGCCCGACAAGCCCGCCCACAGGACGAGCGCCGTGATTCCCAGGGCGAGCGGACCGAGCGCGAGACCGGAGAGCAGCGGGTGCACCGCACGGCGACCGAGCAGCAGGGCCCCCAGGGTCAGCCCGCCGACGACCGAGAGAAAGGCCAGGAGCAACGCCAGGGAGAGCGACGGGGTCGCGTGCTGCAGCAGGGTCGAGGGATCCATCGCCAGTGGCCCTATTCCGTGCCACCCTGGGGGTCGACGGGGTAGGCATGACCCCGGAGTGTCCGTGATCCTGCTGGCCCTGCACCCGCTGCTTGTCGTCCCGGCTGTCGCCGAGCCCGCGGCCGAGTCGGCTCCAGATCATGCCGACGCAGCCCCAGCGGCAGCGGAGACAGCCTCCGCGGAGGACAGCCGGCGCCGCGAGGTCTCGTTCGAGGTCGACGGCGCCGTGCACGGCCAGGTCTTCTACGCCCCGAACGCCGCCAGCCAGCAGGCCCACGCCCTGGGTGGACCGCTCGTCGGTGCCGAGATCGAGCTGCGGGTCGACAACGTGGGCGTGCGCGCGTACGCCGCGGTCTGGCCCCTGCCGGTGCTGGCCACGCTGGGCATGGCGGTGTTCAAGCACCAGCCCATCGGGAGGGGCACCTGGTACTGGGGCGGCGACGTGGGCGTTGCCTACGCCTTTGGCACCCCGCGCATGGTCGCGGGCCCGTCCATCGGCATCCGCCGCCGCTTCGACCTGAACCAAGTGTCGAGCGTGATCGGCGTCCGGGCCACCGTCGGCATCGGCTACGACCTGGCCGAGTCCAACGACTGGGTCTTCCTGGAGTCCGGCCGCAGCGTGGGCCTGCACGGCAGCATCGTGTTCACCGCCCACGGGCCGCAGCTCTAGCCGACGCTGGCGACACCCCGGGCGAACGCCGCCATCAGCCGCGCCGGCGCGCCCGGATCGCCCCACGCGATCGCCCGGCGCAGGGCGATCGCCGAGAACGTCGCCCCGGCCACGGGCAGGCTGGCCGGCCGGTGCTTGGCCAGGAAGCGGCCGGTGTTGTGAAAGCGCCACCACGCCGTGCGCGCCGTGTCCTCCACCCGCACGCCCCCGGCCGGCGCGGACAGGTGGACCAGGGCAGCGTCTGGCACGTAGCGGACCCGCCAGCCCAGCCGTCGGGCAGCCTCGGACGCGTCGGTCTCCTCCAGGAACGAGGTTCCCGCGAACCCAGGATCGAAGCCTCCGATCTGCTCGAGGGCCTCCCGGCGCCAGCCCATGTTGCAGCCCTTCGTGCTGCCCACATCCAGGGCCACCTCGCCCTCGAGGCGCACCCGCACCCGCCCGGTGCGGTCCACCTCGTTGCGGGTCCGGCGCGCGTTCCAGGCCATGCCCCGCTCGTCGATGGCGCCGACCGTGGCACCGATCCCGTCCTCCTGCAGTGCCCGGCGGTGCGCGTCGAGGCAACCTGGGAGCAGGCGCACGTCGTCGTCCAGGAACACCACCAGGGGGCGGTCCGACCGCGCGAGCGCCAGGTTGCGCGCCGCCGGCAGTCCCCGAGGGGGGGCAGCCTCGTGACGGACGCGCGGGTCGCCCCACGACTGCAGCGCGTCCCGGGTGGCCTGCACCCGTCGGGACTGGTCCAGCACCAGCAGCCGATCCTCCGGTCCCAGCTGGGCGCGCGCGTCCGCGGCCGCATGCAGCACGTGGTCCGGACGCTCGTAGGTGCAGATGAGGACGTCGAGGGCGGCCATCTCGCCTACAGTAGCTCGCCCACGGAGGAAGCCCATGCCCACCGCCCGCATCTCCCACCTCATCCCCGACGGACGCCGCCTCGCCGTGGCCGGCACCCGCCAGGTCCTTCTCCACGAGGGCATGCCCGGGGACGAGGTGCGCTACGCGGTGGTGCCCGGGCGTGGCCGCACGCCCCGCGGCGAGCTCGAGGAGGTGCTGAACCCGTCCGCCGATCGCCGCACGCCCCCGTGTCCCTTCAGCGCGAACTGCGGCGGCTGCGACCTCGACGCCCTCACCGAGGAGGCCCAGCGCGAGGCGCGGACCGAGCTGGTCGCCCGGGCCACCGAGCGCAGTTGGGACCAGCGCCCGATGCTGTTCCCGGTCGCGCCATTCTCGGCGTACCGAGCCCGAATCACTCTGCACCTCGACGGCGGGCAGGTGGGCTACCGCGCCCCTCGCTCCCACGATCTGGTGCCCGTCGACGTCTGCCGCATCGCCCGCCCCGAGATCCAGGACGCCCACCGCAAGCTGGTCGACTTCATCGCGCGCCACGGCCACGAAGGCTTGTCCGACGTGGAGCTGCGATCCGACGGCGCGCGGGTCATCTACGCCTTCGTGTCCGACGGGTCCGTGCCCCGCGCCCTGCGCGAGGCGCTGGGAGAGCTGGGCGACGTGGCGCTGGACGGCCGCACCCACACCGGCGATCCGACCCTGACCCTGGACGTGCTGGGCCTGTCCCTGCGTGCCAGCCCGCGCGCCTTCTACCAGGTGCACCTCGAGGCCAACCTGGCGCTGGTGGGCCTGGTCGTGGCCGCGGTGCAGGAGGCCCGTCCCCAGCGGATCGTGGACCTGTACGCCGGGATCGGAAACCTCACCCTGCCCCTCGCCCGGGACGGGGGCGCGCCGGTGGTGGCGGTGGAGCGCGAGGGCCAGGCGACGGAAGACCTGCGCCACAACGCCGAGCAGGCCGGGCTCACCGACCAGGTCAGCGTGGTCACCCGCCCGGTCGAGCGCTGGGACCCCAGCCGCGAGCCCTTCGACGTGGTCGTGCTCGACCCGCCCCGGATCGGAGCCAAGGGCGTCGTCGACAAGCTGGTGCTGCAGCGACCGCGCCGGATCGTCTACGTGGCCTGCCACGTCTCCAGCGCCCTGCGCGACCTGCAGCCCGCCCTGGCCCAGGGCTACTTCGTGCGCCGGGTCCAGCTGGTCGACCTCTTCCCCGACACCCACCACGTCGAGACCGTGCTGGTGGTGGACCGCGGCGACCAGCGCTAGGAACATCGCCTTCAACCTGGCGATCACAGCGCGAACATCGAGAGCTGCTGGTCCCGGGCGGACGCGACGGAGGACACCCGGGTCCCTGTCGAGCGGGGCTGGCCGACCACGAAGCCTCCGCGCTCCGCGATGGCGTCGAGCAGGGACGGGAGCAGCTCCGCGCCGACGTCCCGCACCGCGACCATGGCTCCGTCGGTCACCGCCACCAGGTCCTCCACCGAGCGAACCTCCACCAGGGGCCGGCCGGGCAGGTCCACGAAGCGCCAGCGCACCCGAGCCTCGAGCTCCCAGACCGCGACGCCCTCCGGGAAGGCCCGGTCCCGCATGGCCGTGTGCAGCAGGCAGCCCGGGTGCACGACCGGCACCCCGCCGCAGGGCACGACCTGGCGGGGGTGGATGTGCCCGCACAGGATGGCGTCAGGACGGGGCAGACCGTCGAAGTCTCCCGCGCCGACCGTGTCCCGCTGGGCCCCGACCCGGAAGGTGAGCCCGGGCACGACGACCCCGTCGAACGCCTGATGACAGACCATCAGGTCCGCCCCCGGACCGAGCGCCTGCTCCAGGCCGTGGCGGAACCCGGGCACGTTGCGCCGGTACGGCACGCACGCCAGCCGCACCTCTCCAGAGCGCAGGCGCAACGTCAGGTTTGTCGGGCGATCGACGATGTGCAGGTCCGGCACGTGCAGGGGTAGGGTGCGGGTGAGGCCCAGGCGATCGTGATTGCCGGACAGCACCACCACCGGGCGCTCCCGGGCAGCCCGGGCCAGGGACTCCGCCGCCGCCTTCAGCCAGCGCCAGGGAGGCTTGCTGCGGTCGAACACGTCTCCGCTGTGCACGACCGCATCCACGTCCAGCTCGTCCGCCAGGGCCAGCGCACGGTCCAGGGCGTCCTGGTGATCCTGCGCCCGGGACCAGCCCCGCGGAGGCGCGGCGACGCCGGTGGTCGGACGTCCCGAGAAGCGGGCGCCGAGGTGGGTATCGGTGAGGTGAAGCAGTCGCATGCCTCTCCTCTCACCCATCGATCCGCCAGAATCTGTCCGCACCGGACAAAATCCGGTCACAAGGTCAGATGATGAACGCGCCGACCAGGATCAGGAAGCTCGCCAGGACCATCACCAGCAAGCTCGCCCCACCTGTCCGCGCCAGCCACGCGGGCACCGGCGCCGCCTCCTCGTCCACGACCGCCCACCGCGCCGACCGCGAGATCCGCACCGCAGGCACCAGCGTGCCCAGCGCCGCCAGCGCCCACAGCAGCAGGATCATCGCTTGGGGAAGGGTCGTCAGGTAGCCACCCTGGACCTCCGCCGGGAACACCCAGAACGCGATCGCCATGGCGACCGCCGCCACCCCCGACAGCCCACCCATCACCGCCTGCTTCACCAGCGGCGCCCGCCCCGAGCCCGCATCGAACAGCGGCTCCAGCGCTTCGACCTCGTGCAGCACGACCTCCTCTTCGTGAGGGACGGTCGGGGGATCGGCGGTGAGGGTGCGCGGCGGTCGAGCGCGGGACTTCTCGGCCGTCATGGGACCTCCTTTGAGGAAGGTCGGGACGGATGATGTGGAGTCAAGGCGCCAAAGCCAGTCAAGGCGAGGATGGGGAGTCGGTGAGCGCACGGGAGCGGACACCCTCACCAGTAGGGTAGGCGGGCCGCGGCGTTTGCCGCGGTACCCGCCC
>CALATR010000976.1 GCA_937891875.1 uncultured Pseudomonadota bacterium
GCGCGCCCCCGCCGATCTGCTCGACCACCCGTCCTGGGCGGGCCTGCACGGTCGGCTGGCGGACCACCTGGCTGCGGCGGAGGGCTCGCTGACCGCGCTGCCGGCGGGCTCGGGGACCGGCGCGTGGGCGAGCGGCTGGGGCATCGTCTGGGGGCCGCCGGGCACGGGCAAGACCTTCACCCTGGGCCAGCAGGTCGCAGCGCTCCTGACCGACCCGAGCGAGCGGGTGTTGATCCTGTCCACCACGCACAAGGCGGCGGATCAGGCAGCACTCGAGCTGGGGCGGGCGGCCAAGGCGCGGGGCCTCGACCTGACCCGGATCCGCAGGGTCGCCACGACCCGCGACGAAGCCGCGTTCCGCCGGCAGGGCCTCGCCGCCCTGCTGCCGGTCCGCGATCCGGCCCTCGCCCAGCAAGTCGCCTCCCTGCAGCAGGCGCTGAGCACGGCGAGCGCTCCAGCCGTGCGCACCAGCCTGCTCCGCCGCCTGCGGCACCTGGGCGCCGCGATTCCCAGCCTGCGGGAGCTGGCCTGGGACGCCGATCATCGCGCGCTGGTCTCCACGCTGCATGCCGGCCTGGGCCTGGTCACCTGGCGGGACGTGGCCGATCCCCTGCTCGACGGCGTCTCCCCCTTCACCACCGTCGTGCTCGACGAGGCCGGCCTGGTGTCCCGCGCCGCTGCTGCCGCCGCCTCCCTGCTCGGGGCGCGCCGGGTCGTGCTCATCGGCGATCCCCGCCAGCTCTCGCCGATCGCCCGCGCGGCGCGCTCGATGCCCCGCGCGGTGAGGCGCTGGGTCGCCCGCTCCGCCCTGGACCACCTGCGTCCCGAGACGCCCCTGCCCCACGTCGATCGCCTGACGACCCAGCGCCGCATGCACCCCGACATCGGCCGGGCGATCTCGCTGTTCCAGTACGACGGCCTCACCGGCGACCACGACAGCGTGCGCGACCGCGCCTGGGACGGCCCCCCTCCCCTGGCCCGCGGACCCCGGCTGCTGTGGATCCCGGTCAACCAAGCCTTCGGGGCGTCGGACTCGAAGAGCCAGCGCGGCGCGGGGGGCAGCCGGGTGCGCAAGGCGACCGCCCGGGTCCTGCAGAGCCTGCGGGAGACCTTCCCCGGGCTCGACGCCGCCCGCGTGCTCGTGGTCACGCCCTACCGCGCCCAGGCCGACGCGCTGACCACCTGGATCCGCGACCACGACCTGCCCTGGACCGCGTCCACGGTTCACGCCCAGCAGGGCGCCCAGGCCGACGTCGTCGTGTTCGACACCGTGCACGCGTCGAGCACCGGGTGGGGGCCCGACGAGTGGAAGCGCCTGGTCAACGTCGGCCTGTCGCGGGCGCGGGAGCTGGCCGTGCTGGTCGCGACCGAGGACGAGGTGGGTCAGCGCTGGATGAAGCGCCTGCGCGATCACCTGCAGCCGGTCCTGGTCTCGCCGAGCGGCCTGCGCGAGGTCTCGACCCGGTTCACCCAGTTCGATCTGTTCAGCGTTCAACGAGGATCATTGGCCGCCGAGCCCGACGCGGCCCCGCTGGCTGACGGCGACCGTCTGGGCGACCAGATCCGCAGGCGGCGGGGCATGCGCTCGGTCCTGTCCCGGGAGCAGAGCCGCCTCGTCGACCGCGACCTGTCCGACGCCGGCCCCCGCCTCGTGCGCGGCGTCGCCGGCAGCGGCAAGACGCTCGTGCTCGCGCGCTGGGCCGTGCGCGCGCTGCAGGGCCTGCACGTCGATCGCGTGCTGGTCGTCTACGCCAACGCAGCGCTCGGTCCCCTGCTCCAGCGCATGCTCGCCGATGCCTGGGACGACCAGACCGAGCACCGCTCCGAGCTGCCCTGGGATCGCGTCACCACCCTGCACATCGCCGACCTGCTGGACGACCTGCGCCGGGAGCGGGGCCTGCCCGCCTTCGCCGACCGCTGGGACTACGACGCCCAGGCGGCCACCCTGCTGCAGTCCGGCCCGTTCTCGCCCCGCCACCCCGCCATCCTGGTCGACGAGGCCCAGGACCTCGGCCACCACCCCCTCGAGCTCCTGGTCCAGCTGGCCGAGCCCCGCGGCGATCAGCGCCCGGTCATGGTCTTCTACGACAACGCCCAGAACATCTACCGCCGCGCCACCCCCAACTGGAAGGCGCTCGGGCTCGACATGCGCGGCCGCTCCGACGTCATGCGCGAGAGCTTCCGCACCACCCGGCCCATCCTGGAGCTGGCGTTGAACCTGTGCGATCGCCTGCGCCCCCTAGAGCGCGATCCCGACATCCGCGAGCAGCTGCGCCTGGGCCTGCTCGACAAGCGGGTGCGCGACGGCGTCACCCACTGGTCCGTCCGCTACTGCGAGGTCGACGGCGAGCGCCCGACCCTCGACCTGTTCCCCGACCCCCACGCCGAGCGCCTGGCCATCACCCATCGCGTGCGCACCTGGCTGCACGACGAGGGCGTCCGCCCCGACGACATCCGCATCGTCACCTGCCGCGCCGAGGACGGCGAGCACCTCGCCCGCACCCTGCGCGAGCACGGCATCGACGCCGCCTTCGCCACCTCCACCCGCCTCGGTCAGGCCCTGCTCACAGGCGAGCGCCGGGTCCTCGTCTCCACCGCCCACTCCTTCAAGGGCTACGACGCCGAGGTCGTCATCGTGGCCGGCGTGGACCGCTTCGCCGGGAGCCGGGGCGTGTACGTGGACACGCTGTACGTCGCGCTGACCCGCGCGCGCACGGTGCTGTGGGTGACCGGGTGGGAGGGAGGGGATCGGCGGGTGGTGGAGGCGGTCGGCGGGATCCGGGAGGATCGAGGCGAAGATGAGGTGGCCGGGACGCTGTCGCGTTCGGGTGGCCGGGGAGGCACGACGTGATCGCTGGGCGGATCCTGCTGCTGACCCTCGTGACGCTGCCGGCGTGCAGGTCGCGCCCGCCCGAGGTCGCTGCGGAGGCCGGCCTGTGCACCTACGAGGTCGACTGGCACTACCGGATCGTCGACACCGACCTCCCGAGCCAGGTCCAGCGCCGCGTGGACCTGCGGCTGCATGGGCGGGTCATCGAGCGACGCACGCCCGACGCGCTCGTGCTCGACGTCACCTTCGACGACGCCCGGTGGACGTTCGAGTCCGACGGTGAGGTACGCGCAACGTTCGAGTCCGACGGTGAGGTACGCGCAAAGCCGGACTTCGACGAGGGGACACGGGGCACGCACCTGACGCTGGCCTTCACCTCCGACTTCGAGCGCGTCGGCCCCTGGCCCCCCATCGGGGAGAGCGGCGGGACGTTCATCCCCGCTCGGATCGTCGACTTCAGCCTCATCGCCACACCCCGGCACGGCTCGGCCCGGTCCAGTCCGTGGACCCAGGAGCGCACGCTCGAGCCCCACTTCATCCTGGACCAGGTGACGGTCACGCCGACGGGCGGCCGTCGGGTCGCGCTCGCCCAGTACGCCAGACCGCGCGCCGTGGAGGCGCCCTTCCTGGACGGCACCGAGCGGGACCGCTGGTACGACCAGACCCTGAACGGCACCGCGCGGCTGTCCCGGCAGCACAGCATCCCGTCGAGGCTTCAGCTGACCGCGAAGGCGAAGCACAGCTGGGAGTACCTGCGCGGCGGAGAGGTGGTCGACTCGAGCGACGGCGAGCGGACCCTGGGGCTGACGGTGGAGGCGGGGGGGTGTGGGGGCGGGTGAGTAGGCGAAGGCGCCGGATGCGGCGCGTGCCCAGAGCCCGCGGGCGTTCACAGATCGGGAACGCCGAGTCGTAGCGGACAGCCGACCGTTGGGTACCCAGAGCCGGAGACCCGGCGAACGTGCGGGTCGCGTCGGCGCGAGTGGCGCCTTGGAGCGCGATGATGGTCCTGACCGCCGCTCTGGTGCTGTTGGCCGCACTTCTGTGTGCGTACCTGATGTATCTGGCCCATCTGGTCTCGCTCGTGAAAGCGTTGCTTCCCCGATTGGACAACCCGACCATGGGCAGGGCCGGTGCCGTTCGTGCGGCGCGGAACGAGTTCCTCGAATCAGAGGAATTCAGGGACCACGTCAAGGCACTGTCCGGGTCCATGGATGAACATCCAGCGGCGGAGACTCAAGCTGGGACTAGCCTGAGACTCGTGGTGGAGCGCATCAGCGCCATGGTCGCCGCGCGACTCGACACGTCGAGCCAGGATGGGGCGAGCGAGAGAGCCCCCCTGGCTGTGCTCCAGAGCGTGGTCGCGCTACGGCTGGGCGTCGCTCTGGCAGGACTCGGTGGAATCGCCACATTTGTCGTCGCGATTTCCATACTGACGGCAGCCATCGCCAATTCATTCATGACATCGACAAGCGACCCCACCTCCTTCGTCACCGAAGTCGCAGCACTCCGGACGGAGCTTGCGAGCCAGACTCCGCCCGCCCGCCAGGTTCGCAAGCGGGCGGTCTGTGGCCAATACGAGAGATTGCGCCAGGTCGCCGGAGACCTCGGCGATGGTGCGCCGGAGCCGATCGAGACTCCCGAAGACTGCTCCAGGCTCCTCGGCGGTGAGCTGGAACCGCCGGCTGCCCTCAGACACCTGAAGAATCTCGAAGCGCACGCCGCCACGCTGGCGGGTCGGTGCCCGGGTGCCGCCGAAGATGCCTGCACGGAGTTGACCAGCGTCCAGGACGACCTCGCAGGCCTCCGCGAGGCCGTCACATCCATGTACGTGTGGCGCTAGCGGTGTTCGACTTCATCACGGCAACCGCATCCAGGCTCAAGGTCCTCGCCGGCGAGGGTAGAGCCACATTTCTGTGGCGCAGACTGCGTCGCTGGACCAATGAAGGCGCCTTCTGGTTCACCATCAGCGTCATCCTCTTCGCGGTGGCCGTGGCGGCCACCATGCAAGGGATCGCGGAAGTGGTGGAGCGCGAGCGCAGGCTGCGGAACGAGGGGATCGTGCTGCTCGGCACACAGCAGGTCCCGAAGCGTGACGAGACCCGCCTGGGCATCATCGCCACCGTGCTGGCAGACGCCAACAACCCGACCTGCCCCAAGCAGGACCACGCGGACCGCTCCCAGGTCCTGCAGCGCGCGCTTCGCCGCCTGGATCTACGCCCAGCCCGACCTGTCCTCCCAGATTGGCCCGACTGCAAGGGCGACCGGGGTTGTGCCGCCATCCGCGACCTGCGCCCGCTTGACCACGGCCACGCAGGCCTGGAAGTCGACAACCAGACGGCGTGGTCCTGGGGGCCACCGCTCGGGGTCGAGGGAGCCGAGCACCTGGATGGTCTGTTCATCCCGCCCTTCCTGTTCGCGGCGGGCCAGACGACGTTGGACCCCGGCGAGGACGACAACAGGTTCAGCCGGACCACGGAGTCGGCCCAACGGACGATTCTCCGCAATCCAGATCTCACGGAGGCAGCCCTCCGCGGTATCAACTTCGTGGACACCATTCGAGCCTGTCAGCGCAGCTCCGCCGACAGCGCGCTGGCCGTGGTCGCCGAGCGAATCGAGCCCACCGAGCGACCCGAACGAGAGGACGGCAAACCGGGCGTCTCCCGGGAGTTGATGTGCCCAGACTGGGAGGGCCTCGATGTCGTCCAGACCTACTTCATTTCGGAGCAGGGGATCATCGCGGAGGGGCTGCGCAGCGATCGCGGCGTGACCTCCGCAACCGTAGACGACGAGCTCGAGAACCCGCTGCGGAAGTGGGCCGCGACCAGCTACGTGGAGGCGTTCGAGACCTCCCGTTCCCTCATGGAGATGCACGAGTCCAAGACCTATCTCGACTACGGTGGGTTCGGCCTCGTACGTACATTCTGCGTCCCCGCGTGGGGCCGGGACAGACGTTCCCCCTCGGCAGACTCGACCGCCGAACGGCCTTTCAGCGCCCCATTCGTGGGCGTGTACTGCGCCGACCTCAACGTCGACGAGCGCGAGCTCTTCGGCCTGCAACGATCCGGTGACCGTGGAGACGAGGTCACCCAGTGCACGGTGGGGGACCCTGCGTCCTCCCTGCAGGATCTCCGTCCTGGCGGAGACGACTCGCTGGTGCTACCCGGCGAAGTCCGCCGCTACGAGAGCGCGTCCCACGAGTTCTGGACCTTCGACTTCAACGTGCGTGAGGGCGGTCGATACCTCCGCTTCAGCTCGCAGGGAACGCTCGGCTCCACCGATCTGCCGTCGAGCCTCGTGCAGGCCGTCGACGCAGACAAGGTGGCGGCCGCCAGCCGCAGTATCCAGACGCTGGACTACCGACTTCCCACCCTCGTCGAGCGCCTCATCCCGAGGAGCATCCGGGAGATCGTCGGCAGCCCTCGCGACGCAAACGCCACCGCCCATCTCATCAAGATCAACCAGTCCGAGGAAGGTCGGGTCCGGCTGTGTCTGCTGGTACCACGCGATCTCGCCTTCTCGATCCCCTCGGGCTGGCTCGTCGCCCTGCCTACCCTGCTCCTGTCGTTGGGAACCCTGGCCGGCGGCGCAGCCGGAGCCGCACGCGCGCGCACCCAGGTCCACCTGGCCGCGATGCTCCGCAACATCGCTGTGGGCGTGTTCGAGCTGGACCGACAGAACCGCGTGATCGCCGCCAACGAGCGGGCTCTGGAGCTGCTGGGTTGCCGCGACATCCCTCGGATCGGATCGATGGAGCGGGCGGAGACGCCGCGGCACATCGAGGACCTGTTGAACCTCGACCTCTACATGCTGGGTTTCAAACCACACATCTGGCCACCCGGTGAACTAGCCCACGCGGACGACGTCGAGTACCTCCGGCGGCTCGGCTACCCGCTACGCTTCATCGCGCGCCTGCGACACACCGAGTCACTCAAGGAGAGTTCGCCGTACGTGGAGGTGACACTCTCCGCGTACCCATCCGGTCCCTTTGGACACCGCACCTTCGGGACAGTGCGCCGCTGCAACCCGGACACGCGAACGACGTACGACACGCAGTTCCGGGAGGAGGAGTCGTGGGGACTGAAGGGTGCGGTGCCGCGCTACCCCGAAAATCTCCGAAAGATCCGAATCAATCAATCTTTCGAACATATTCGGACCACGAGCCTCCGGGGCGCGGTCGCCAGCCTGCTCGCGCCGCGAGAAGCCAGACCCGAGGACGATGATCGATGACGCCAGAGCAGCTCTTCCTGGACGCATTCCTGGACGCGTCGACGCCCGCCCAGCTTGCCTACGCCGCCGCGGCACTGACCGTGTTGGGAGTGCTTGCCTCGTTCACCGAACCGCACGTTCGAATCGGTGGGAGCCGCGGCGTGGAGGACGGGGACGCGGAGCCCACGCGCCAGTGCGAGGAGTTCCGGATCTGGATCCAGAACATCGAGGACGTGAAGCTCGAGACGTCCTTCCACCTGGAAGTCGAGGTGGACGACCGAATCCCGGCGTCACAACGCGCCGAGCTGGTGGCCTTCTTGTTTCACGGATCCGACCAGCCGCCTACTACGTTCGCCTGGGACGGAAACAGACTGGTGATCGACTCCGACACCGGTCTCCCCGCGCTCGCGGCATGGCTGGTCGTCGTGAAGGTGCCGAGACAGCATGGGCCAATCAAGATCCACTACCAGAGGCCGCCGCTCCTACGCTTCTTCCAGGGTGGAGCCGTCGCGGTGAACAGGGCTCTGCAGGTGAAGACATTCGGTCGACCCCTGCGCGCGGATCGCGCCACGCTCCTGTCCGTCGGCATCGCCATTCTGGCCTATCCCCTCTCGGTCGAGGCATTTCGCGGAGACCCCTACGCCGGCACGGTCGCGGGCATCCTGGCAGCGGCGCTCGTCCTGCTGTTCGGGGCCATCGCGTTCTGGCTGTGCCGCCGCGAGACGCTCCCGATCGTCCAGGGATTCGTGGGCTGGGACCTCAAGATCCTCGATGTCACCGACACGCCTGACTACAGACCGCCGTCCACCGGCGCCCTCAAAGCCACCGCCCGCTGACCCCACCCGCTAGACTCCCCCCTTGCCCGCGCCGGGGGGCCGCGCACCCATCGCACCACGCCTCCCGCGCCTCGTCCGTGGAGCCCGCGTGCCGCCGATCGCGACCTCGACCCTCGATGCCCTGCTCACCGTACAGCTCAACCTCGCCTGGGCTGGCGAGCACGACTGCGAGCCCGCGCGCCGCGGGTGGTGGAAGGCCAACCTGTCCGACCCCGAGGCCGGTGGATACTTCGTCAAGACCCTCGCCCCGCGCACCTGGGCCTGGTCGGCCTTGATCGCCCTTCGTGAGGCAGGTCGGCGGGCGGATGTCGCCGCCGCGGGCGAAGACCGCCGCTCGGATCGCTTCTCGTCGATCTTCCGCATCGATCCTCGCACGGACCAGCGCCTGGACGAGCGCCTGCGCGACCTGCGCGCAGAGGGCAAGGCGCCCCACGACGCCCTTCCTGACCTCCTGTTCTCCCTGACCGACGACCCCGACGACTCCGCCTTCGATGAGGCGACCTTCACCGGCTGGCTCGACAGCCTGCCCCCGGCCACGGGCACCCCGACCCCCGCCGGTCTGCGCCTGCAGGGTGCCGCCCCCGCCGATCCGCTCCTGCGCACGCAGAAGCTCGCCCGCCTGCTCCGCACCTGGGACGAGCCCGCCTGGCCGGCCCCGCACGCGGTCGTCGAGGGGTCGTCCTGGTGAGCCGCGAAGAGACCGAGATCCACACCCGCCTGCTGCGCTGCACCCTGGCACCCGACGAGTGCCGGGCCTACTGGCGCGCCATGGCCGAGCACGGCGCCCTGACCCGGTCCCTGGCCTTCGAGACCTACGCCTTTGGTCAGAAGTCCGAGGCGCGGGTCGAGGTGCTGCTGGCGAACATGCGCGCCCGCTTCGATGCCTTCGACGACAGCCTCTCCGCCCTGCAGGCGCTGTCGCTGGACGCCGCCGACGCCCGCCTGGTCGCCCACTGGCACGTCATGCTCTCCGACCCGCTCTACCGCGCGTTCGCCGTCTTCCTGCAGGCCCGCCGCGAGGTGGGCGCGCGGGACGTCACCCGGGACGAGGTCTCCCGCTGGGTCGAGGCGCAGCAGCCTGGTCGCTGGAGCGGCGCCACCCGCAACGGCTGGGCGAGCAAGCTCCTCACCACCGCCCGCGAGGCCGGTCTGGTCAGCACCCGCAAGGACCCCCGCACCCTCGACCTGCCCCACGTCAGCGACCGCGCCCTGCTCTACCTGCTCCACCTCCTGCGCGGCGTGCAGATCCAGGGCTCGCTCCTGGACAATGCCTACCTGTACAGCGTCGGCCTCGACGGCGGCATCCTCCTGGACCGGCTGCGCGGCCTGCGCGGGGTCACCGTGCACAAGATGGGCGAGCTCATCGATCTGCGCTTCGACCACGCAGGTCTCACCACCTGGGCGGAGGCAGCATGAGCGGGCAGCCCACGACCGTCCTGGACGAAGCCTTCGCCGCCTTGGAGGCCGATCTCCTGGAAGACGGGCGCATCTCGACCACGCCCAACTACCGCTTCGCCATCCTGCCGTACCACCCGACGCTGGAGTTCGCGCTGCGCGACCGGGTCCGGGCCACCACCGCGCGGCTGGTCCAGGCCGGCTGGGTCGTGCTCACCGTCGATCTCCAGCACCTCCTGTTCGAGCGCCTGCACACCGAGCTGGGGGATGACGGCCTGCAGCGGATCATCGACAAGGAGCGCCGCAAGGACACCGACGAGCGGCGGCTCAACATCCTGCGCGCCAAGATCTGCCCCATCATCGAGGGGCCGGACGGCCTGGCCGCGGACGTGGTCGGCCGCATCCGCGACTTCTGCGACGCCCACCCCGACAAGCGCGAGCGCACCGTGGTCTTCATCGGCCGCGCCGGCGCGCTCTACCCCTTCTTCCGCACCTCCGCCCTGCTCAAGCACCTGGACGGCGCGACCAGCCAGGGGGAGGCCC
>CALATR010000977.1 GCA_937891875.1 uncultured Pseudomonadota bacterium
CCCGGCGAGGTCGCGCCCCAGCCCATTGCCCTGCTCCCCGCCGGCAGCCTCGGCCCCAACGAGCGCTACGTGCCCGCCGGCTGGTTCTGGGCCGGCACCGGCGTCGCCACCAACTACCCGATCGCCGAGGGGCCGCGCTGGGCGGACGGCTTCGTCATGCAGACCCACCCGGTGAGCAACCGGGACTATCTGGCGTACCTCAACGACCTGGTCGCGCAGGGCCAGGTCGAAGCAGCGGAGGAGCGCGCGCCCAGGCCGGTCCGTGGCGAGTCGCTCCTCGGCACGGACGCGGCCGGTCGGTACGTGCTGGGGCCGGACAACCGCGGCTACGACTGGCACCCGGACAAGCCGGTGTTCCTGGTCAGCTGGTTCGACGCGCAGGCGTACGCTGCCTGGCTGGCCCAGAGGACGGGCCAGCCCTGGCGCCTGCCGCTGGAGCTGGAGTGGACCAAGGCCGCGCGGGGTGCGGATCGTCGGCTGTACCCCTGGGGCAACCACATCGAGCCACAATGGGCGAAGATCCTTGGCTCCCCCGGAGAGCCCGGCCCGTCGCGGCTGGACGCGTACCCGCTCGACGAGAGCCCCTACGGCGTCCGCCACCTGGCGGGTCAGGTGCAGGAGTGGCTCGCCGACCCGTTCCCCGACGGCGCGTACACGGACGGCCAGCGGGTCAGCGCGGCGCGACTGGTCCCCCAGCCCGAGCGCGTGCACCTGCTTGGCGGTGGGTGGGGCACCGCGCCCAAGAGCTCGCGATCCGATCAGCGCAAGGCCGCGCGTGCGGACACCCGCGAGGACTACCTCGGGTTCCGCCTGGTGCGCTCGATCAGCTGACGTGCACCGCGATCCGGTCCGTCCCCAGGCGGATCTGGTTGCTCGAGGCCCGCCGCTCCACGAGGCCGCCCGCCCCCAGCACGTCGAGCGACCGCAGCGCCTCCCGCGCCCGATACACGTGCACCTTGAGCGTCTCTGGCGTCATCTCGAGGCCGCGGGCGAGCTCGTCCGCGGCCGTCCAGCCCCGGCGGTCCACGGGTTGATCGCGGTCCCGGTGGCGCAGGCGGGCCAGGGTGACCAGCAGGTACACGTAGGAGCGATCTCCCAGATCGTGACGTTCATCGCCGATCTCTGCCTCCCAGCTGGCGTGCTGCTCGTCCGCGCTCACGTGGAAGTGCAGGGCGATCTGACCCAGGCTGACCGGGCGATGGGCCGTCGCGGTCAACAGGGTCGCATCGGGCCGACGGATGGCCTCGTCCCCGGGGGGGCGGTCGTCGATCAGCCGCCAGACGCGCTCGTCCAGGCCAAACTCCAGCACGCTGCCCGCATCCAGGGCGCGATCCACGCCCGCCTCCAGCCTTCGTCCGTCGAGGCGGGTACCGTTGCGACTGCCCAGGTCCCGGACCCGCCAGGTGCCCTGTCCGAAGGTGAGCTGGGCGTGGCGGCCGGACACGCTGGTCTCGTCGAGGATCAGGTCGCAGCGGGAGCTCCGACCGACGAGCAGGCCGGACCAGAGCGAGACCAGCTCGCCCGAGGACTCGCAGCGGAGCGTGGCCGCGCGCACGCCGGAGAGGAAGGCGTCGACCAGCTCGAACCCGGTTCGATCGAGGTCGTCGTTCACGGCATCTCCTAGCGGGACCAGGTGCCCGGTGCGAGGTACAGACCGACCTCGTTGTCCAGGTCCAGCAGCGTGATCTGTGGGCCCACGCCGAAGTCATAGGCCTTGACGTTCAAGGACGCTCCCGGGTCGGGGACCCGAATGGCGGAGAATGCCCGGCCAAGGCCGTTCTTCACAGTCCACTTGGCGTCGTCCGGGCTGTGGGTGAACGCGACCGTGCCCTTCGGGAGGCGACCGCCGGCGACCGCGTAGACCTTGACGTTCAGACCTCCGATCGGCTCGATGAAGGTGTGGTTGGGGGGCTCGATGTCCGTGCCGTCCGAGGTGCCGCCGAACACGCCGAGCACCACGTCTGCCTCGTCGCACGGGTACTCGGGCGAGCACTCCTCGACGATGAACTCGTCGATGACGATGCACTGCAGATCCTCGGCGTCGATCTGCTCGTCCGCGTTGTCGTCGATCTCGTTGCCGCAGATCTCGACCTCGGGCGCCGGGACCATCTCGAGCTCGACGTAGGTGTAGTCCTCGTACTCGTCGGCGAGGGCGGGCATGGTGAGGGCCAGGATGAGGAGCGCGCGCATGGAGACCTCCGAGCGGGGAACGTGGGTGGTGCGTGCCTATCGACGGGCCGTGAATCGACCGTGATTCGCGTTCACGGCGGCACGATCGATCCGTCACCCGGGCGCCGGATCTCCGGGTGACAGCGGGTGACAGCGCACCCGTCAATCCGCCAGATCTTCCCCATCGAGGCCCATCTTCACGCGCAACGCCTCGGCCTGGGTCGACAGGAGCCCATCGGCAGCCACGGCATGGAGCGCCTCCAGCGCCGGCCGCAAGGAGGGGTCGTGGTCGAGGAGGTGGGCAGCCACCGCCACCACCTCTCGTCGCTGGGGCAGGGCGTGGGGATCGCCGAGCCGGGCGGGGACCTCACCGAGGCGCACCCGGATGGCCCAGCGCCCGAGCGGCTCTTCGTCGAGCTCGTCCAGCACGGCGAGGGCGTGGCGCTGAACCTCGGCCTGGTCGCACAGCAGACCCACGTCCAGCGCCTGGGCGATGAGCAGGTGCCGATCGCCCGCCTCCCGCACCCCGTCCAGGCAGGCCAGCACCCGATCCGCCGCGCCGTCCCCCAGCTGCAGGTCCCCGATCGCGACCGCGAGCTCCACGCTCTGCCGCTCGCCGCTGCGTCCCTCGCTCACGAGCCCGTCCAGGGTGCGACGGTACCAGCGCAAGGCTTCTGGCACGCGACCCAGGTCGAGCTCCAGATCTCCGCGCAGCCGCCACAGCCGACTCCGGGCCACCGCCCCCATGTCCTCCAGCTGCAACGCCAGCTTTCGTACGAGGCCATACTCGGCGCGGCGCAGGGCCAGCAGCGCCCGGTTCTTCATCGTCACTGCGGCCTGGCTGGCGGACAGGTCGTCGCGGAGCAGGTCCAGCACCTCGTCGAGGCGACGGACCGCTCCGTCGAGATCCCCCCGACGCTCGACCGTGAGCGCCAGGTTCGCCAGGATCGCCACGACGGAGCGCCGCTCGCCGGCCGCGCGCGCCTCCTGCAGCAGGCGACGCTGGAGCCGCTCGGCGTCGCCCACCCGGCCGATCGCCGCATGCATCGCCGCACATCCGTTGCCGGCCCACACCCGCAGCCGCACGGCGGCAGCCCGGTTCATCGCACGCTCGAACGCAGTCAGGGCCTGGTCGGACCGACCTGCGTGCAGCGTCAGCAGGGCGTCGATCAGGTGCAGCAGGGCCACGGCATCGCCCACGTCGCCGATCTCGAGCAGGCGCTCCCGCACCCGCCCCAGCGCCGCCAGATCGCCGCGATCCTGCGCCGCCAGCACGGCGATCAGACACGCCTGCACCAACGCGTCCGCCGACTGCCCCCGCAGCGCCTCCCGCTGCAGCTCGCGGGCCGACGCCTGCAGCGCCTCGGCGCGCCCGTGGTCCCGGTGTCCGAGGCAGATCGCCGACCAGATCCGCGCTCGCAACGCCGGTTCTCGTGCTCGCTCCAGCGCATCGGACAGCAGGTCCTCCCGCCCCGATCGCTCCGCCGCGAGGAGCAGGGACTCGGCCGCGGCCTCGTGCTCGAGCGCCTGCTCGTAGTGCTGTGCGATCGCCGCGGGTGGCCCATCGAAGCGGCTCCACGCCCGGGCGATCGCCCCGTGGAGCAGCCGGGTCGCCTCCGGAGCCAGCGAGCGACGAACCCCCAGGGCGAGCCCGGGAGACACCGCGCCGTCGACCCAGTCCCCGTGGTCCACCAGCGAGGTCCAGGCATCGGCGAGCGCCTCGCGGCTGACATCCAGCAGCTCGGCGAGCGCCCGGGGGGCGATCCGCGGCTCCAGGGCGAGCACGCGCAGCAGCCGGGTCTGCAGGTCGGACGTGACCGCGGTGCGGTGGGCGGCGAGCCAGTCCTGGAACGCGTCGGTGCCGACGTCCTCGAACCCCTCCAGGAAGGCCCCGGCGGTGGCGTCGTGGATGACCTCGGCCTTGACCACGACCTCGTCGCCCGCGTCCAGCCAGGCGTCGGAGCGGGGCAGGCGGCGCAGGCGGGACAGCTCCTGGCGCAGGTTCATGCGCCGTCCCGGGCCCCACAGCAGCGCCGCCAGCGCCGGTCTGGGGACCGGTCGGTCCTCCACCGCGAGGTAGGCCAGGAGCGCGATCGCCCGCCTGGAACGCAGATCCTGGGCCTGTCCGTCGATCCACACCGACGGCGCCCCACGGACCCGGATCTGCAGCGTGCGCCCCATGCGCCCTCCTGGGCGCAGGGTAGCGCGACCAGCCGCCCATCGACCGCCAACGATGCCGTGACTGGCGCATTGGGCAGGGACATCGCGGGTGACAGCGGGTGACAGCGCGGGGGTCACGGTCGATTCACGGCCCCGTCGTAGCGGAGGACAGCTCCTCGCTCCCCTGGAGGCTCCGTGTCCGCACAGTCCCGTCGCCAGTCGACCCCCGCCACAACGCCCGAGACGTCCACCGCCGACACCGGCCAGGACAGCCTGCAGGAGCTGGGGCCTGTCCCCGAGGCGGAGCCGGAGCACATGCCGATGCTGAGCGCGCTGGCGGGCTTTCAGCCGCTGTGGGGTCCGACGACCACCGAGTGGTGGGAGGGCGAAGCCAGACAGCAGGCCATGCTGGACTTTCGCGGCAACGCCTACATGGACGACGACGGGAACATCCCGACCCACAAGGTCGGCGGCAGCGACACCCACCGGACCGAGTCCGCGGGTTGGTTCGACTCCACGAAGACGTCTACCGACACGCGCTACCACAGCCCGGTGACCCGCAGCGCCTCGGGGGAGACCCACGCCGTCGACCGCGCCCGGGGCAAGCGCTCGCACAGCACGTCCGAGGGCACCGAGCTGGACGTGCTCTCCCGCGACAAGATGCTGGAGCCGATCGCGGCGAAGCTGCGCGGCAAGATGCTCTACGGCGCGGCCGACAAGGAGCAGGCCGAGAAGGACCTGGCGCGCCTGGAGACCGCATCCATCGCCGAGATCCATGAGATCGGGCGAGAGCACGGGGTGGAGATGCCCATGCCGATGACCACGACCTCCCGAACCACCGTGACGAAGCACGAGGACACCGACGTCAACGCCTGGAACGAGGCCTCGTACAAGCGCCTGACCCCGGGCACGACCAACCAGACCACCACCACGGTCGACCACGACGGCACCGAGACGACCGAGACGTCGTCGGACACGACCACGACGAAGCTGAAGGACGGCATCCACCGCGAGCGGGTCACGTCCTCGGGCAAGAGCGTGACCTCCACCGAGGTCGGCGGCGGCGAGTACGGCGGCGACACCAAGAAGACGAGCAGCGAGTCCACGACCACCAGCGAGCGCAGGGGCCTGCTGATGAGCGAGGAGTCCGGGATCGGCGGGACCCTCGGCAAGACGAAGACCACGGTCGCCGATGGGGTGACGACCAAGACGGGCGGGGACGCGTCGCTGTCGACCAAGGGAGCCAGTGCGGAGGGGACCTACTCGCAGGAAGTCACGCACGGCGGCATCAAGCTGGGGCGATCCCTGACCCCGAGCGGCAAGCTGCGCCTGGACGTGAAGTACGACGCCGAGAAGGACCGCTACGTGGTGAAGACCACCCTGAACGTCGGCCTCAAGGGCGGCGTCTCGGGCGGCGAGTCCTCCACCCCCGACCCCGACGCCAGCGGGGCCAGCGCCAGCTTCGGGCTCACCGGCGGCGTCGATGCCGCCTACAGCGCGACCCGCGTGCTCACCCCCGACGAGGCGAAGGCCTACCTCGGCAACGTCGAGAAGGTCGACAAGGGCGAGGGAGTCCCCAAGCGACCGGAGTTCGACATCTTCTCCCGGTGGTGCGCCGGCCTGCCCCTCGTCGACACCGGCGTGGACATGGAGGACGCCCGCAAGCTGAAGGCCGGCGAGGAGATCAGCATCAAGACGACGAAGTCGCTGGGAGGCTCCCTCGGGGCCCAGGCGAAGGCCGACGCCGCGCATGGAGGCGCGGAGGACATCACCGTGTGGGGCAGCGACACCGCGACCAAGGGCAGCAGCGTCGGCGGCTCGGTCAGCGGCGAGAAGACCTGGATCCGTACCCTGACCGCGAAGGCGAAGACCCTCACCGTCCCTGGCCCAGACGGCGTCGACCAGAGCGTCGACGTCACCTCGGTCACCATCTCCCTGTCCGACTCCGAGAAGACCTCGCTGACCGGCAGCCTGCAGGACGGCGTGGCGAGCGGCAGCATCACCAAGACCATGTCCGAGGGCAAGGGCCGCAGCGTCACCTTCGACCTGCGCCGAGACGGCAGCTTCGCCGAGCGCTTCGAGCGGATCTCGGACGTGCACACCCTGGAGGAGCTGGAGGCCCTGGCGAAGGACCCGACCATGGGCGGAGCGGCCTCGTTCAGCGGTACGAAGAGTCGCGGCGACGGCATGAGCGGCTCGGCGAGCATCCCGGGGGCGAAGTTCGCGGTGGGGCACGAGCAGAGCTTCGAGGACACCACCACGCTGGAGGGCGGCAAGCTGGCCGGCGGCAGCGCCAAGGGCACCCTGAAGCAGAACGCCAGCCTCGACATGGGCGGCGTCCTCGGCATCGGCAGCGACAGCACCCAGGAGGCCGAGGGGACCGTGAGCAAGACCGGCCTGTCGCTGTCGGTGAAGAGCACGACCAAGGACACCAGCACCCACCCCGGCAACGCGCCCGACGTCGTGAGCAAGGGCATCGACGCCTTCGGCAAGAAGAGCGGGGAGGACCAGCTGGGCACCCTGGGCAGCCTGGCAAACGGCGGGGTGAAGGGGCTGCTGAAGAAGGCGATGACCGAGACGAAGACGACGCTGGTCGAGGTGAAGCTCACCGAGGCCCAGTCCGAGCTGCTCGCCGGGCGTGCCCACATGGAGGGCACCTGGAGCGACTGCGCCGACTGGCACAAGCCCAAGGTGATCGCCGCGTGGGAGGAGCTCGGTGAGCGCCTGCGCACTCGGAGCGTACCCAAGTCCGTCTACAACGACATCATCGCAGAGAAGAAGGCGGCGGGCCTCCCGGCCGAGGTGGCCGCTGGCGAGGAGTGGACCGTCATGGTCAACCTGGCACGTGCCCGGGCATTCGCCGCATTCATCGCCGAGGGTGACCGCGTGCCCCTCGACAACGCGGTGTTCCGCTTCGGCGAGGAGTTCGGCGACAACACGGAGTCCATCGCCTCCATCACCGAGTGGCCCGAGGACATCGCCGATCAGAAGCCGATCCTCGCGTACCACCTGAAGCAGCTGAAGGTGCTGGAGGGCCAGTCGCACGAGGCCCGCGACGCGGCTGCCATGGCCAAGGTGGACGCGGGCCTCGACACGGTGCGCGCCAAGGTGGAGGGGGCCACGTTCTCCGAGATCCGCGCCCAGTCCGCGCTGCTCCAGTCCATCGACGACGCGCGCACCCGGATCGACGTGCTGCAGACGCCCGGCGCCGACCAGGAAGGCCCGCTCCCCGAGGGCCAGCAGCGCTTCGACGTGGCCTGGAAGATCGCCCGGACGGAGAAGCGCCTGCGCGAGTACGCCGCCAAGGAGAGCGCCCTGTTCGAGCAGATCGCCACCGAGGAGCTGTCCTGGAAGCTCTTCTCGTCCGCCGAGGAGTCCGCCGAGCTGGAGCGGCGCCTGATGGACCTGCACGACCTGTGGGAGGACGAGGTGAAGCAGGCCGAGCCCCTCGCCGCGTACGCCGGCAAGACCCTGGGCGGGCCACGCCCCCGGGTCGCGATTCGCAAGAAGCTGGCGGCGGGTGACAAGAAGACGCTGCAGGCGTGGGCCAAGGACTGACCCCGCGACCGCCCGGCTCCCCGAGCCGACCGCTCGCCCGACCCACCGACCGCGCGCCCAGGCATCGACCGAGCGCCATGGACGGCGAACATCCTCGTGGGTAGGTGGTCCAAGGGAGGAGAACGTCCCTCCCGGGAGATCCCATGTCGACCCCTGCCCGCCTGATCGCCGCCGCTCGTCGACGCATCCGGCGCCGCAACATCCTCCGCACCACGGCCATCGCCGGCTGGATCGGGGTCGCGCTGGCGGTCGTCACCCTCGGGGTCTCCCGGTTCTGGTGGCCCAGCGAGGTCGTGCCGCCGTGGGCCATCGCCCTCGGGCTCGCCGGAGTCTCCGTGCTGGTGGGCGTCATCGTGGGTCGGCTCAAGCCCATCCTCGACGAGCGCGAGCTGGCCCTGCTGGTCGACCGCGCCCTGGGCACCGATGAGGTGCTGGTCACGCTCCTGCACCTCGAGTCGGAGGGCAAGGCCCCGCCGGCGGTGCAGGAGGACCTGGAGCGCCGGGTCGCCGCGCTTCCCGCGGTCAGCCGGGGGCTCGCCGCCGGACCGCCCCGCCACGCCTGGATGGTGCCGCTCGCCGCGGTGCTCGCCGCCCTGGTGCTGCTGATCCCCCAGCGCGAAGATGCCGTTGCCACGCCCGAAAACCCGGACCAGACCGAGATCGAGGAAGAGGCGGACCGGCTGCAGGACGCGCTGGAGGAGATCGACGAGGAGCTGGGCGAGGCGCTCCCGGAGGAGCTGCAGGACAAGATGGACAACCTGCTCAAGGACCTCGAGGACGACAAGCTCACCCCCGAGGAGGCCCAGGAGCGGATCGCCGAGCTGCAGGAGGAGCTGGCCGAGTGGGAGGAGGACCTCCGCGAGGGCAGCAACGAGGACTCCGACGCCCTGGAGGAGGCGGCAGACGCCCTGCGCGAGGGCGATCAGCAAGAGGGTGTGGAGGAGGCGATGGAGAGCCTCGCCGATGCCCTCGAGGAGCAGGACACCGAGGCGGCCGCCGAGGCGGTCGAGGAGCTGATGAAGGAGCTCGACAGCGCGTCGCCGGAGCAGGCCCAGAAGGCGGGCGAGGCGCTGGAGCGGGCCGGCCAGGCGCTCAAGGATGCCGGCAGCCAGGACCTGCAGGAGGCCGGCGAGGCGCTGGAGCAGGCGGGCCAGCAGATGCAGGAGGGCGCCCAGCAGGCCGGCCAGGACGGCAAGCCCGGCGAGAACGGGGCCCAGCAGGGCAGCGAGGCGCGCAAGTCCCTGGAGGACCTCGCCAAGCAGCTCGACAACAAGGATCTCAAGGAGCGCCTGCAGCAGGACCAGGAGAAGCTGCGCAAGTCCCAGGAGGTCAACGGGGCCCTGGAGGCGAGCCGGCAGCGCCTGGGCGGCGAGGCGGACGTGGCCCAGGGCGAGGGTCAGGGTCAGGGCGAGCAGGGCCAGCCGTGCACCCCGGACCAGATTGCCGCTGGAACCTGCCAGCCCGGCCAGGGCCAGGGTCAGGGCGGCGGCGGCGGGCTCGAGCCCGGCACGGGCCTGGATGGCGGCATGACGGTGGGCGAGGGCAACAGCTCCAGCGCCGGCAAGGGCCACACCTGGGAGGATGCGGGCACCTCGGACACGACGAAGGGCCACCAGGACGAGAACCGCCAGAACGCCCGCAACAAGGGCGAGGTGGTGGACGACTTCGAGGCCTTCTACGACCCGGTCCGCATGGACGACGCCGAGGGTCTGATCACCCAGGTGGGCGGCCAGATCGACGAGAGCGGGCACATCGACAGCCTGCCGACCCGCCGCACCGAGGGTGACGAGACCGCCAAGGTCAAGCTGCTCGACGTGCCCGACACCTACGTGGACGCCGCCGATGAGGCGCTGGCCAACGAGCGGGTGCCCCCGGGCTACCGTGAGGCGGTCAAGGACTACTTCGACACCATGGAGTGACCTGCATGGAGCGTGAGCTCTCCTTCTTCGCCGAGCGCATCCAGACCCTGCGCGAGGAGGTCGGCCGTGTGCTGGTCGGCCAGCGTGAGGTCGTGGACGGCGTCATCGCCTGCCTCGTCGCCGATGGCCACGTGCTGCTGGAGGGCGTGCCGGGCCTCGGCAAGACGCTGCTCGTGCGCACGCTCGCCCAGTGTCTGCACCTCGAGTTCCGGCGGATCCAGTTCACGCCGGACCTGATGCCCGCGGACATCATCGGCACCCACATCCTGGAAGAGACCCCCGACGGCGGCCGCCGGATGGTCTTCCGGGAGGGGCCGGTCTTCACCCAGATCCTGCTCGCCGACGAGATCAACCGCGCGACGCCCAAGACCCAGTCCGCGATGCTGGAGGCCATGCAGGAGCGCCAGGTCACGATCGGCGGCCGACGCCGGGAGCTGCCGCAGCCGTTCTTCGTGCTCGCGACGCAGAACCCGCTGGAGCAGGAGGGCACCTACCCCCTGCCCGAAGCCCAGCTCGATCGCTTCTTCTTCAAGATCGACGTGCCCTTCCCCACCCTGGAGGAGCTGGTCGAGATCATGGACCGCACGACGGGCAACGCCCAGTTCGAGGCCAAGGCGGTCTTGACGCCGCAAGAGCTCATCGAGCTGCGCCGCATCGTCCGCGAGGTCCCGATCGCCCCCGAGGTCGTGCGCTACGCCATGCGCCTCACCCTCGGCACCCACGCGGCCAGCGACCACGGCACGGCCACCGCGCGCCAGTTCCTGCGCTGGGGCGCGTCCCCCCGCGGCGCCCAGACCCTCATCCTGGGTGCCCGGGTCCAGGCGCTGCTCGCCGGTCGCCTGCACGCCAGCCTCCAGGACGTGCGCAAGGTCGCCCTGCCCGCCCTGCGCCATCGCATCGGGCTCAACTTCGACGCGGAGGCCGAGGGTCTCACCCCCGACGCCCTGGTCGAGCGCGTCCTCGACGAGGTCCCCGAGGTCGAGTCCCGGGTCGCCCGCGAGCTCCGCCAGTAGGGACTACAGCCCCTCGCCCTCGAACGTCAGGATGATCCCGCCCACCCGGATGTTGTCGCTCTGCACGACCAGCTCGTCGCGGAAGCTGCCCGTGGACGGCGGGCGGAACAGCACGTCGATGGTCTGCAGGTCGTACGGCTCCAGGGTCAGGCTCGGATCCGCCTGCAGGGTGCCGGGCAGGAAGAAGGCGTCCGACCGCGGATCCCGCCAGGAGAAGGTGAGGCCGAGCGCCTCGGTGCACTGGGCCTCGAGCTCCACCCGCACCTTGACGTCGCCCCCCACGGCCGTGGCGCTGGCTGTGAAGTTATCGGCGTTCTTCGCCAGCTCACAGCCCTGCCAACCCGTGTCGCTGTCCTCGGTGGGGTCGGTGTCCTTGCCCGTACAGCCGACCAGCACCAGCCCGAGCACCATCGCGCGCAAGACCATGTCGCCTCCTGCCCACAGCCTAGACGCCCCACCGCGGCCCGCAACCGCGATGCTGTCCGCCCGCCGGTTCGACCGACCGGAACAAGTTCCCCCCGGCTAGGGTCATGCACTGCCCGGCCGTCGCGTCATCTCCATCCCGAGGTCCCATGCGCTCCCTGCCCCTGCTCGCTCTCGCCGCGACCCTGCTCCTGTCCACCGCGGCCCACGCCGAGCCACCCGCCGAAGCCGCCGCCACCGTGGAGGTGGTCAAGAAGATCAAGGGCAAGAAGCTGGAGAAGCTGCTGATCGGCAACTGGTCGGTCTACCCCGGCACCGAGCCCGAGCGGGGCATGTTCCTGTCTGCCATGGCCGCGTCCGACGTGCCCATCGCCGAGTTCGCCAAGCGCTACCGCTTCGACGCGGCGACCGTCGCCGAGCTGGAGGACAAGCGCGCCCAGGCCGGCGATGCGCCGCCCCCACCGATGCTGGTCGAGCGCGTGACCAAGGGCATCTCCGTCGAGATGCGTCCGGACGGCACCATGCTGGGCATGGCCGGGGACGACAGCAAGGAGGGGACCTGGGTCGCCACCGGGCACGAGGACAACCGCCTGTCGATCACCCTGGACGGCGACGAGAAGTTCACCTTCGTCTTCATCGACCAGGACCGGATCGCCATGACCAAGGCCGGCGACCCCCGCACGATCATCATGGCTCGGATGCAGTGACCATGGACCTCACGCGCATCCTCGTGCTCGCGGCGATCCTGCTCGCCTCGCCCGCCCTCGCCACGCCGACGGATCAGCCGCTCCCCGACCATCCGTCGATCGAGGTCGACAAGCGGATCAAGGCGAAGAAGGTCGAGCGGGTCCTGATCGGCACCTGGTCGATGAACCGCGACACGCCCGACGGCGAGGAAGTCGGCGAGCTGACGTTCTACGAGGACGGCCGCGTGACCTTCGGA
>CALATR010000978.1 GCA_937891875.1 uncultured Pseudomonadota bacterium
CGCCGTCGGCCATCGGGTCGGAGAACGGCACGCCGATCTCGACAGCATCGGCGTTGGCGGCGACTTCTCGCAGGACATCCATGAACCGTTCGGGGGTCGGGTAGCCGCCGGTGACGTAGGCGACGAGGGCGTCGGGGGAGGCTTCGCGCAGGGCGGCCTCGAGGCGGGCGGCGGTCACGCGCCACCTCCCAGGACCCGGGGCACCAGGGTCGGCAGGTCCTTGTCGCCGCGACCGGAGAGGCCGAGCACCACGGTGGCGCCGGGACGCTCGGCCGCGATGCCGGGCAGGGCGGCGAGCGCGTGGCTGCTCTCGAGGGCGGGCAGGATCCCCTCGGTGCGGCAGAGCAGCGAGAGGGCGGCCAGGGCCTGCTCGTCGTCGACGGCCAGGTAGCGGGCGCGGCCGGTGAGCTGGAGCAGGGCGTGCTCGGGACCGACGCCCGGGTAGTCGAGCCCGGCGCTGACGCTGTGGGTCTCGTGGATCTGCCCGTGGGCGCCCTGGAGCAGGGGGCCGTAGCTGCCGTGCAGCACGCCTGGGCGACCGCGGGTCAGGGTGGCGGCGTCACCGGCCGCGGAGCCTCCCGCCTCGACGCCGACCAGCTCCACGTCGGAGTCGGGGACGAAGGCGTGGAACAGGCCGATCGCGTTGCTGCCGCCTCCCACGCAGGCGACCACCACGTCGGGCAAGGCACCGGTCCGGTCCAGGACCTGAGCGCGGGCCTCGTCGCCGATGACCTTCTGGAACTCTCGGACCAACCATGGATACGGGTGGGGCCCCAGGGCGCTGCCCAGCAGGTAGTAGGTGTCTTCAGGGTCGGCGACCCAGGCGCGCATGGCCTCGTCGATGGCGGCGCGCAGGGTGGCCTCGCCGGTGGTGACGGACACCACGTCTGCACCCAGCAGGCGCATGCGGGCGACGTTGGGGGCCTGGCGCTCCACGTCGACCGCGCCCATGTAGACGGTGCAGGGCAGGCCGACCCGGGCGCACGCGGCGGCGGTCGCGACCCCGTGCTGGCCGGCCCCGGTCTCGGCGACCACCCGCCTCGCCCCCAGGCGCTTCGCCAGCAGGGCCTGACCCAGCGCGTTGTTGATCTTGTGCGCGCCGGTGTGGGCGAGATCCTCGCGCTTGAGGAACACGTTCAGGCCCAGCTCCCGACCCAGGTTGGGTGCGGGGGTCAGCGGGGTGGGGCGGCCGACCGCGTCCTGCAGCTCCTGGTCCAGGTGTGCGCGAAAATCGGCGTCGGACAGCGCTTCTTGCGCGCCGCGGGTGAGGTGGGCGAGCGCCTGGACCAGGGACTCGGGCACGAAGGCCCCGCCGAAGGGTCCGAAGCGCCCGCGTTCATCGGGGACGCGGCGGTGAACGAGGTCGTCGAGGAGCTGGTGTACGTCGGGCACGGCGAAGGCAGCAGCGAGGCTCATGGGATCTCCTGGAACGCCGCGCGGGCGGCGGCGACGAAGTGGCGGATGGCGGTGGGGTCCTTGTGGCCGGGGGCGCGCTCGACCCCAGAGCTGACGTCGACGCCAGCGGGGCGGACCCGGTGGATGAGGTCGGCGACCGTGTCGGGACGGAGCCCGCCGGCGAGCACGATCGGTCGATCGTCGGCGATGCGGGCGGCAAACTCGGGGTCGCCGGGCACGCCGGAGCCAGGATCGGCGGCGTCGAGCAGGGTGAGGCCGGAGCCGGTCGGGGCGGTGGCACAGAACGCGTGCAGCACGGGCCGGTCGGGGATGACGCCGGGCACGGGGGCGCCCTGCACCACGTCTGCCTCCACGAGCC
>CALATR010000979.1 GCA_937891875.1 uncultured Pseudomonadota bacterium
CTGCCGGCTCGCACGCGACGGAGCAGCCCGGCACGGCGCCTGCAAGGCAACCGGGCAGGCCACCTCGCGCCCCCCGCCCCTGCCCCACCCCGCCCTCCGCGGAGCCGAATCGATGGACAAGATCGTCGTCGCCGGTGGCCAGCCCCTGAGCGGCTCCATCGCCACCTCGGGTGCCAAGAACGCCGCCCTCCCCATCGTCATCGCCACCCTGCTCGCCCCCGGCGAGCACCGGCTGACCAACCTCCCCGAGCTGGTCGACGTCTCCTCGACGCTGTCCCTGCTCGGCCGCATCGGCTGCCCCAGCCTGCTCGGCGAGTCCTCGACCCGCATCGACACCTCGCGCATCGCCTTCTCCGAGGCGCCCTACGACGTCGTGCGCAAGATGCGCGCCTCGGTCCTGGTGCTCGGTCCCCTCCTCGCTCGCCACGGCGAGTGCAAGGTCTCCCTGCCCGGCGGCTGCGCGATCGGCGTCCGTCCGATCGACCAGCACCTCAAGGGCCTGGAGGCCCTGGGTGCCCGCTTCGAGCTCTCCGGTGGCTACGTGCACGGCTACGCCGATGGCCTCGTCGGCGCCGAGATCCAGCTCGACATGCCCACGGTCACCGGCACCGAGAACATCCTGATGGCCGCGACCCTGGCCGAGGGCACGTCGGTCATCCACAATGCCGCTCGCGAGCCTGAGATCGTCGACCTGGCCTCCTTCCTGCGCAGCCTGGGCGCCGACATCCAGGGCGACGGCACCGCCACCATCACCGTGCACGGCGTGCCCCGCCTCACCCCGGCCAGCCGCCCCTACCGCATCCTGCCCGACCGCATCGAGGCAGGCACCTACCTGTGCGCCGCCGCGGTCGCCGGGGGCGAGGTCACCGTCACCGACGTCAACCCCCAGGACCTGCTCCCGGTGGTCATGAAGCTCCGCGAGGCCGGTTGCAGCGTCGAGATCGGCGACCACGAGGTCACCTGCCGCCGCGATGGGCCGCTCCAGGCCATCCACGTCGACACCCAGCCGCACCCGGGCTTCCCGACCGACATGCAGGCCCAGCTGATGGCGGTCGCCGCGATCGCCCGGGGCACCAGCCAGTTCCGCGAGAACATCTTCGAGAACCGCTACATGCACGCCGCCGAGATGCTGCGCATGGGCGCTCGGATCGACGTGCAGGGCCGGGTCGCCACGGTCACCGGCGTCGAGCGCCTCACCGGAGCCCAGGTCATGGCCAGCGATCTGCGGGCCTCCGCCGCCCTCGTGCTCTCCGGGCTCGCCGCAGAGGGCATCACCGAGGTGCTCCGCATCTACCACCTCGATCGCGGCTACGAGAACCTGGTCGGCAAGCTGCGCGGGGTCGGCGCCCACGTGGGCCGGGTCTCGGACGACGTCACCGATCGCGCGGCCCTGCAGCGGGCGGCGGTGGCGGCAGGTTAGGCACACGCCGACCCGCTCCGAGTCCCCTGGGCATCGGCGTCCCCGGGGCGTCGGGAGTCCCCCATCGCCCGCATTCCCCGCCACATCATCGACGACATCCGCGAGCGCGCCGACCTGGTGGCGCTGGTGGAGCGGCACGTCAGCCTGCAGCGGCGCGGGAACAGCTACGTCGGACTGTGCCCGTTCCACCAGGAGAAGTCGCCGAGCTTCCACGTGGTGCCGCACAAGCACCTCTTCCACTGCTTCGGCTGTGGCGCGGGCGGGGACGCCTTCAAGTTCCTGATGGAGCTCGAGGGGGTGTCCTTCATCGAGGCCGTGCGCGAGCTGGCCCAGGCGACCGGGATCGACCTGCCCGAGCGCGAGCTCTCTGACGAGGATCGCCGCCGCCTGCGCGAGCGCGCCTCCCTCTACGACGTGCTGGAGGGCGCCGCCGAGTTCTACCACCACGTGCTCATGGCCCGCCCCGAGGGCGCCGCCGGCCGGGACTACCTCAAGCGCCGCGGGATCACCCCGGACACGGCGACGAAGTGGAAGCTCGGCTTCGCCCCGGACGGCTGGACCCACACCCTGGACACGCTCCAGCGCCAGGGCTTTCCGCCGGACCTCATCTTCACCGCCGGCCTCGCCAAGCGCCGGGAGCGGGACAACGGACGGGTCAGTCACTACGACACCTTCCGCAACCGGGTCACGATCCCGATCTGCGACACGCGGGGGCGGGTGATCGCGTTCGGCGCGCGACTGATCGAGGGAGAAGGCCCCAAGTACCTGAACTCTCCCGAGTCGCCGCTGTACCAGAAGTCCGCCGTGCTCTTCGGCCTGGAGCACGCGCGCCGGGCGATCCAGCGCGAGGACAAGGTGCTCATCGTCGAGGGCTACTTCGACGTCATCTCCATGCACGAGGCCGGCTTCGAGCAGGTCATCGCCACCTGCGGCACCGCGCTGACCGACCAGCACCTCGAGACCCTGCGCCGGCTGACCAGCAACGTCGTCGCGCTGTTCGACGCGGACGAGGCGGGCGGGCGCGCTGCAGAGCGGAGCCTGCCCCTGTTCTTTCGCGCAGGCGTGCTCCCGTGGCGGCTCGAGGTGCCCGGCGCGAAGGATCCCGACGAGCTGGTCCGCGAGGAGGGTCCCCAGGCCATGACGGCGGCCATGGAGCGGGTCGAGCCCCTGCTCGAGTGGGTGGTCGAGCGCCGGCTGGCCCGCACCGGCGGTGGATCCGCGGCCCGCGCCGCCCAGGAGGACGAGCTGGTCGAGCTGCTGTCCTACACCCACGGCACCGAGGTCGTCGCCAGCGTGGCCCGGCGGCTGAAGGTGCACATGGACGTGCTGCTCGAGCGGGTGAACCAGGCCCGACGCAACCGCGAGCGCGGTGCACCCCGCCAGCGGGATCCGCTGCAGATCGTGCCGGATGCGCCCCCGAGCGCCCGCCGCCCGGGCCCACCGAGCGGTCCCGACTTCGACGGTCCCCCGCCCATGGAGCCGCCCGCCGACTTCGACGACAGCGACGTCCCCCCGATGGACGAGGGCCCACCGCCCCAGGCGCCCTGGTCCCCGACCCGGGACATGGTGCACGTCCTGTGGTTGCTGGTGCACCGCTATGACCAGGTCGCCGATCTCGCGCGGGTGCTCGGCCCGGCCGCCTGGGCGGACCAGGGACCCGCGATCGCCGTGCTGGACGCGCTCGTCGCGGGTGAGCAGGCCTCGGCGCTCCTCGACGACATCGACGATCCGGGCGTGCGCCGCACCCTCATGGCGGTGGTCGCCCGGGACAGTCTCTACGCCGAGGACCAGGCCGCCCGCGGCATGGCCCAGGCGCTCAATCGCCTGCTCTCCCCCCAGCTCGAGCTCGCCGTGGAGTCCCTCGACGGACAGGCCCGATCCGCAGCGCGGGCCAAGGACTGGGACCGACAGGGTCAGGCCACGGCGGCAAGCCTGGCCCTGCGCAAGGAGATCAAGGCGATGAAGACCGCCTTGGACGGCGGAAAACTTTCACGCTATGCCGATCGAGCAGCAGCCGGGATCGCCCTTCTGACATCAGACGGAAGCGTCTCATAGTTGTCAACACAGTTCACTTGCGGTTAACCCGCGACAGCCCAACCACCTGGTGAGTCCACCAGCCGGGAAGTCGGTCTCGGACCTCTCGGCGCATCCCCCTCCCGGTCCCTGCAACGGTCGTCGCCCGTCGGCCCCGCGGATCCGGTCACCAGGTCGAAGGCCACCACCAGACGCAGGAGCACCCGGTCCATGACCAAAGCCGACCTCTCTGAGCTCCAGCAGTTGATCAACCTCGGCAAGAAGCGTGGCTACGTCACCTACGCCGAGATGAACCAGGCCATCCCGACGGACGGCGTCAAGCCCGCCCACCTCGACGATCTGATGAGCCTCTTCAGCGACAAGGGCATCGAGATCGTCAACCAGGAGCGCAAGCGCGCCGACGCGGAGCGCCGCAGCGAGGATCGCCAGGACAGCAGCCGCAGCAACGACCCCGTCCGCGTCTACCTGCGCAAGATGGGCTCGGTCTCGCTGCTCTCCCGCGAAGGCGAGATCGAGATCGCCAAGCGCATCGAAGAGGGCGTGCTCACCGTCAAGCACGTCGTGCTCACCAGCCACGTCGCGGTGCAGTACATCGATCGCCTCATCGAGGAGAACGAGGCGCGGGTCGCCAAGGCCATCCGCTCCGGAAAGCGCCCCGAGCCCTTCAAGACCCGCCCCGGCGGCCTCACCCTGGAGCAGGCCAAGACCAAGGCGCTGGGCCTGCACGAGACCTACCAGGAAGCCTACGTCGAGCTGACGAAGGCCAAGAGCAAGCGCAAGGTCGAGGAAGCGGAGGACGTGCTCGCCGAGGCCTCGGAAGAGCTCTACTCCTTCATGGAGACCCTGGACCTGCAGAAGCAGCAGCTGACCGACATCAGCGAGGTCATCCAGGAAGCCTGGGCCCAGATCGCGGAGTCCGAGGGCGAGATCGAGCTGGTCGCGCGCGACGCCCGCCTGCCGGTCAAGGACCTGCGCCGCTCGATCCGCCAGGTGCGCCGCAACCTGGACACGACCGGCCAGGAGGTCATCGACCGCACCGGCATCCCCGAGGAGGAGTGGCGCGAGTTCGACAGCCGCGTCCGCCGGGAGCTGCGCAAGATCCGCAAGATCGAAGGTCAGACCGGCATGATGCGCGATCAGCTGTGCACGGCCGCCCAGGACCTGAAGCGCGGTGAGGCCCTGGCCGAGCAGGCCAAGTGCGAGCTGGTGGAGGCCAACCTGCGCCTCGTGGTCAGCATCGCGAAGAAGTACACGAACCGTGGCCTGCAGTTCCTCGACCTCATCCAGGAAGGCAACATCGGCCTGATGAAGGCGGTCGAGAAGTTCGAGTATCGGCGTGGCTACAAGTTCAGCACCTACGCCACCTGGTGGATCCGTCAGGCGATCACCCGGGCCATCGCGGACCAGGCACGCACCATCCGCATCCCGGTCCACATGATCGAGACGATCAACAAGCTCATCCGCACCCAGCGTCACCTGGTGCAGGAGATGGGCCGGGAGCCGACTCCCGAGGAGATCGCCGAGAAGATGGAGCTCCCCGTGGACAAGGTCCACAAGATCCTCAAGATCGCCAAGGAGCCCATCAGCCTCGAGACCCCGATCGGCGAGGAGGAGGACTCCCACCTCGGCGACTTCATCGAGGACAAGAACACGCTGTCCCCGGCGGACAACATCGTCAACGCCTCGCTGTCCGAGGCCACCCGCAAGGTGCTGGCCACCCTCACCCCCCGTGAGGAGCGCGTGCTGCGCCTGCGCTTCGGCATCGGCCAGAACCAGGACCACACCCTGGAGGAGGTCGGGCAGGACTTCGAGGTCACCCGCGAGCGCATCCGCCAGATCGAGGCGAAGGCGCTCCGCAAGCTCCGCCACCCCAGCCGCAGCAAGCGCCTCCGCCCCTTCATGGAGAGCTAGGAGCTGGGTTCGGTCAGGGAGAGGAGGGGCGGTCCCCAGTCTCCAGTCGCCAGTCTCCAGTCCTCGCGCACCGCGGAGCTCACGGCTTCGCGGTGCACGCGCTCAGGGTGGCAGAAGTGTGCATGGGCACGAACTGCCTCGCGGCAACGGCCCGGCTCTCCCCGCCGGCGGTTCCGACAACGCGCGCGCGCACCAGCCTGCCAGCACCTCCACTGGCGCCCTGGGACTGGAGACTGGAGACTGGTGACTGGAGACCGGCCCGCCACCGTGGCCTCCGCCGCTGGTTCCCCCTTCTCCCCGCCGCCTGACCGCCCGACCGCAGGAGCCCCGATGACCCACACCATCCTCGTCGGCATCGACACCCGGGAGCTCGCTGACGGCGGGCACATCGCCCTGCTGGCCGAGGTCCGCCGGCTGGCGCACGCGCTCGGCTCCGAGGTCGTGCTGCTGCACCTGGCCGAGGCCGACCCCACCTTCATGGGCTTCGACGCCGACACCGACACCATGCGCGACGAGCGCGCCCAGCGCGAGCGCGCCGATCACCGCGCCGTGCAGGCCCTCGCCGCCGAGCTCCGCGAAGCCGACATCGAGGCCCGCGCGCTGCAGTTCCGCGGCCCCCCCGCCGACGCCCTCGCCGACCGCGCCGACCAGCTCCACGCCGACCTCATCGCCATCGAAGCCCACCAGCGCGGCCCCCTGATGCGCGCCCTGCTCGGCAGCGTCAGCCACCGCCTCGTCGACCACGCGCCGTGTCCTGTGCTTGTGGTGCCGAGGGTGGAGCGGGGCTGACGAAGCGTCACGTCGCTCGCGGCAGGGAGTGGCGGGGCGGTCTCTGGTCTCTGGTCTCTGGTCTCTGGGCCCACCGTCGCAGCGGTCGCCCCTACACCATGGTGCGCCCGTGAGATCATCCGTGTGAAGGCAAGAGCAAAGCGGCCTTCGGCCGCCCA
>CALATR010000980.1 GCA_937891875.1 uncultured Pseudomonadota bacterium
CCCGCCACTCCCCCGCTCGGAGCAACGGCACCCTCGCCAGCGGACCCGACCCCCCCCTAAGCCGCCTTCTCCCGGCTCTTCAGCGCCGCGTTCAGCGTCTCCATCGAGTCGCGCGCGTCCCCGAAGTACATGCGCGTCTTCTCGCGCAGGAACAGCGGGTTCACGATGCCAGCGTAGCCCTTGCCGCGGCCGCGCTTCAGCACGATCGTGTGCTTCGCCTCCCAGGCGTGGAGCACCGGCATGCCGGCGATCGGGCTGTGAGGGTCGTCCAGCGCGTCGGGGTTCACGATGTCGTTTGCGCCGATGATGAAGACCACGTCCGTCTTGGAGAAGTCGTCGTTGATCTCCTCGAGCTCGAGCACGATGTCGTAGGGCACGCCCGCCTCGGCGAGCAGCACGTTCATGTGGCCCGGAAGTCGGCCTGCGACCGGATGGATCGCGAAGCGGACGTCCACGCCCCGGTCGCGCAGGGTGCGGGTGAAGGTGTGCACCGCCTGCTGGGCCTGGGCGACCGCCATGCCGTAGCCGGGCACGATGATGACCGACTTCGCGTCGTCCAGCACCTCGACCAGGGCGTCCGTCTCGATCTCGGTCATCTCCCCCTCGACCACCCGCGCGGGGCCGGTCGACTTGCCGGTGCCGAAGCCACCGAAGACCACGTTCCAGATGGAGCGGTTCATGGCGCGGCACATGATGACCGACAGGATCGCGCCCGACGAGCCCACCAGGGCGCCGGTGACGATCAGCAGATCGTTCTCGAGCATGAAGCCCGCCGCTGCGGCGGTCCAGCCCGAGTAGCTGTTGAGCAGGCTGACGACGACGGGCATGTCCGCACCGCCGATCGCCATGACCAGGTGGGCGCCCAGGATCGCGGCGATGATGGTGGCCACGAGCAGGAAGTAGACTCCCAGCTCCGGCACGATGAACATCGGCACGATGAGGCCGACGGTCGCGAGCACCATCAGGATGTTGAGGACGTGGCGACCGGGCAGGAGCAGGGGCTTGCCCGAGAGCTTGCCGTCGAGCTTGAGCCACGCGATCACGGAGCCGGTGAAGGTGATGGCGCCGATGATCACGTCGAGGAAGATCTCGATGACGTGCACGATGTGCTCGCCGGTGATCGCGGTGGCGGCCGTCGTGGCCGCGGCAGCCGCCTCATGGCCGTCTGCGACCTCGGCGGCGTGCGAGCCGTCCATCGCCAGGAAGGTCGAGAAGCCGACCAGCACCGCGGCGAGCCCGACGAAGCTGTGCAGCATGGCGACGAGCTGGGGCATCGAGGTCATCTGCACGCGCAGGGCGAGGATGATGCCGACCACGCCGCCCAGGATGACCCCGCCGAGGATCAGCGGGTAGCCGATCATCGCCTGGTCGAGCACGGCGATCTTGGGGTGGGCGAGGGTCGCGACGACCGCCACGACCATGCCCAGGATGCCGAAGGTGTTGCCGCGACGCGCGCTCTCCTGGTTGGACAGGCCGCCCAGCGACAGGATGAAGAGCACGGCGGCGACGAGGTACGCGGTGGTCAGGAGTCCGTCCATCTCCGGCATTGCTCACCCCTTCCGGAACATGCGCAGCATGCGCTGCGTGACGACGAAGCCGCCGACGACGTTGATGCTGGCGAACAAGATGGCGACCGCTCCGAGGATGGACGCCGTGTCCAGGTGGCCCGAGCCCGCCTGGAGCAGGCCGCCCACCAGGATGATGCCGCTGATCGCGTTCGTGACCGCCATGAGCGGCGTGTGCAGCGAGTGGGAGACGTTCCAGATCACCTGCCAGCCAACGAACACGGCCAGCACGAAGACCGTGAGGTGCTGGAGCAGACCGCCCGGGGCCCAGCCGCCGATGAGCAGCACGCCGAGGGCGAAGATGATGACGCTGGGCCAGGTGAGGTCGGCCTTCTTCTTGGGGGCGACCTTGGCGACAGGCGCCGGCTCGGGCTCGGGCTCGGCGGCCTTGGGAGGCGGCGGAGGTGCCGGCTTCTTGGGGGGAGGCCAGCGCAGCTCGCCCTGCTCGAGGATCAGGCAGCCGCGCAGGATCTCGTTGTCGTGATCGAGCGCCCAGCCCTCGGCGCCGCCGGCCTCGGCCAGCAGGTTCGCGACGTTGGTGGCGAAGAACTGGCTGGCGACCGTCGGCTGGCGGCTGGTGAGGTCGGTGTAGCCGATGATGGTGACGCCATCGTGGTCGATGACCTCGCCAGGCACGGTGAGGTCGCAGTTGCCTCCGTTGGCGGCGGCGAGATCGACCACCACCGAGCCGGGCTTCATCCGCTCCACCATGTCCGTGAGGAAGAGCTTCGGGGCCGGCCGCCCGGGGATCAACGCGGTGGTGATGACCACGTCGACCTCGTCCGCTTGTTGCCGGAACAGCTCCATCTCCGCGGCGATGAACTCGTCGGACATCACCTTGGCGTAGCCACCGCCGCCGTCGCCGGACTCCTCGAAGTCGAGCATGAGGAAGGTGCCGCCGAGGCTCTCGATCTGCTCGCGGACCGCGGGGCGCACGTCGAACGCCCGCACCTCCGCGCCGAGTGCCCGGGCCGCACCGATGGCGGCGAGACCGGCGACACCCGCTCCGATGACCAGCACCCGCGCCGGCGGGGACTTGCCGGCAGCCGTCATCTGGGCGCCGAAGAAGCCACCGTAGCAGGCCGCAGCCTCGACCACCGCGCGATAGCCGGCGATGTTCGCCATGGACGAGAGCACGTCCATCGACTGGGCGCGGGTGATCCGCGGCACCTGGTCGAGCGCCAGCAGGGTCGCCTTGCGGGCAGCGAGGCGCTCCAGCAGGTCCTTGTTGCGAGCCGGATCGACCAGGCTCACCAGCGTCGCGCCCTCGGGGAGCCGGTCCGCCTCGTGGTGCTCGCCCTCCAGGGACCGCGGGGGGTTCACCTTGAGCACCAGCTCCGAGCCGGTCCACGCGTCATCGACCAGCTCGCAGCCCGCCTCGGCGAACGCCTTGTCGGGGTAGCCAGCACCCACGCCAGCACCGCGCTCGACCGCCACCGTGAAGCCCAGCTTCTGGAGCTTCTTCGCGACGTCCGGGGTGACCGCGACGCGTGCTTCGCTGCCGCTGACCTCGTTCGGTACGCCAATCCGCATCCGACCTCCGCCAATTCAGGGACCGGAGACCTACCACAGACGGACCGTGCTTCGCGCCCCCTGCGTCGCAGACCTGACGGGACGCGAACGTCAGCCGAGCGCCTCGGGGCACGCGGCGCGAACCGAGTCCGGCAGGTCGGGCACGGTGTCAGCGTGGTCGCGGAAGATGCGGGCGAGCTTGTCGGCCGCCGCCTCGTAGGCGGAGAGGTCTCCCCAGGCGTTGCGCGGGTCGAGCAGGCGGTCGTCCACGCCGGGCACGGACCGGGGCACGTGCAGCTTGAACCTGGGGTCCCAGGTGAAGTTGTCCGGGGACAGGTCCACCCGACCGTCGCGCACGGCGTTGATGATCGCCTTGCTGACGAGGATGTCGACCCGCTCCCGGTCCGGGTGCGCAGGGCCGAGCCAGCCCGTGTTGACCAGCCACACCTCGGTTCCGCACTTCTGCATCACCTCGTGCAGGAGCTCCGTGTACCAGCGGGGCTTGAGCGGCATGAAGGGCTTGCCGAAGAAGGCGGAGAACGTCGGGATCGGCTCGTCCACGCCCTTCTCGGTGCCGGGCATCTTGCTGGTGAAGCCCATGGCGAAGTGGAACATGGCGCCGGCCGCGTCGAGGCGGGCGACCGGAGGCAGCACGCCGAAGCCGTCCGCGGTCAGGAAGGTGATGCAGTCGGGCGCGGTGCTGGTGCCGCTCTCCTTGGCCGAGTCGACGAACTCGAGGGGGTAGCCGACGCGCCCGTTGGCGGTGATGGAGCCGTTCTTGTAGTCGCAGTCGCCGGCGTGGGTGACGAAGATGTTCTCCGCGGTCGTGCCATAGCGGATAGCGTCGTAGACCTCGGGCTCCTTGTCCCGGCGCAGGTTCTCGGTCTTGGCGTACTGGCCGCCCTCCATGTTGGAGATGACCTCGTAGGGCGCCGCCCCGATGTCCACGACGATCTGGTCGTCGGCGACGGGGTAGCCGGTGTTGGACAGGGTCGTCTTGCCGGTGCCGGACAGGCCGGCGTGGATGGCTGCCCGGCCGCCCTCGCCCTCGGACGCGCCCGCGTGCATGGTCAGGATCCCGGCGAGCGGCAGCAACAGGTTCTGCATCGCGAAGATCGACTTCTTGATCTGCCCGTTGTAGCGGGTGCCGCCGATGATGGTGGTGCGCTCGCCCACGTGGGTGATGATGAAGGCGCCACCGTTCGTGCCGTCCTCCGCCTCCGCCTTGACGTCGGGCGCGTGCAGGATGGTCCAGTCGGGCTCGTAGCCGGCGAGCTGGTCGTGGGAGAGGCGCAGGAAGATGTTGTGGGCGAACAGGGCGCCGACCGCGCGGTCGGTGATCACCCGGACGTTGCGCCGGGTGCGGTCGGTGCGGCCGGACACGCCGTCGTTGACGAAGAGGTGGTCGGCGTCGGCGAGGTGGGCGACGACCCGGCCCTTGAGGCGGTCCCACACGTCCGGACCGATGGGCAGGTTGTCGAACTCGCCCGCGGCGGCGTCACCCCAGTTCATCACGTCGTCCTGGGCGTGTCCGGCGATCTCGATGGAGGGGTCGCGCACCCAGAAGGAGTTCTTGGCCGCGCGGCCGAAGTAGGGCGCGGTGTCCTGCCACAGCGCCCCGTTGTTCAGCACCCGGGCCTGACCCGACTGCACACCCAGTGCGTAGAGGGCGTCGACGTCCAGGTTGCGGAACACCACGCCGGACGGCTGGATCCCCGCTTTGACACACAAGATACGCGGATCGACGAAGGCCATGGCTCACTCCCGCACTCGAGGCTCCGAGGCGGTGGTGAGTAACGTGATGAGTCGTACAGGGGGCGCAAGGGTCGACCTTGACAAGGCGGTGACCTCCGCTCGACCCGTGGCCAGCTAGATCCGAAGCGCTGTTTGTGGAGTCGCTGTGCGAAGCTCGCTTGTCCTGAC
>CALATR010000981.1 GCA_937891875.1 uncultured Pseudomonadota bacterium
CCCGTGCCCGGCCCGCCGGTGACCACGACCACACCGCCGCCCAGCGCCTGCCGCACCGCCTCGCGCTGCTCCTCGCCCAGGCTGACCCCCTCGAGGCGCTCGGCGCGGGCGATCTCGTCGTCCGCGGACAGGGGGATCTCCGCCGACTCCACCCGCGCGGCGAGCTGCTCGGCGACCTCCACCTCGGCGTACCAGAGCTCGGGACCGTAGATGCGGTCCGCCGGGTGGGGCGGCGGCAAGGCCATCGGGTCGTCGCCACCCTCGGCAGGCTCGATGATCGCGCGGCGATCCTGACTGGCCGAGTCGATGGCGGCGTCGAGCCCGTCGGTCGGCACGCCCAGCGCCGCCACCGCCGCGGTCAGCTCGGCCCGGGGCAGGAAGGCGTGACCATCGGAGGTGGCGCGTTGGAGCGCGAAGATCGCCGCGGCACGCACCCGCTCCGGCGCGTCGGCGGGCAGGCCCTGCTCCCGGGCGATGGCGTCGGCGGTGCGAAAGCCCACCCCGGCGATCTCCTCGGCCAGGCGGTAGGGCTCGCGGGCGACCACCGCCGCCGCACGCTCGCCGTAGCGCTCCCGGATCCGCTGCACGACCCGCGGGGCGAGCCCGAGCCCACGCAGGCGGATGGCCAGGGCCGCCCCCTCGGCGTCGGACTCCCAGCGACTCTGGATCGCCTCGACCTTGGCCTCGCCGAGACCCTTCACCTCGAGCAGGCGCTCGGGGCTGTCGGCGATCACCTGCAGGGCACTCACCCCGAACGCCGCGACAATGCGCCGCGCTGTGGCGCGTCCAACGCCAGGAATCCCCGCCTGCGCCAGGTAGAGCTCGAGCCCCTCCAAGGTACGAGGCAGGCCCTGCAGGAAGCCGCTGGCCCGGAACTGGCGACCGTGCACCGGGTGGGACTCCCAGGTGCCCTCCAGCGCGACAAAGGTGTCGGTCTCGGCCTCGTCTGCGAGCAGGGCGAGCTGCCCCACCGCGGTCACCTCCCCCACCGAGGTCTTCAGCCGCACGACGGCGTAGCCCCCGTCATCCGCCGCCCAGACCACCCGGGCCAGTCGTCCTTCCAGCCACGCCGCCTCTCCCGACTCGTCCGCCTGGGTCACTCGGCGACCTCCAGGGGCGCGGCGACGATCCGCTCACCATCGTCGTCGTCATCCGGCACCGCCGTGACCAGCGGCGAGACCGACGGGGTGCCGGTGTCCAGGTGCACGCCCGCCAGCTGCAGGTGGCCCGGCGGCGAGACCAGGCCCGCGCTCATCAGGATCTTGAAGCCCTGCTCCACGGTCATCTCGGTGACGATGACCTGATCCTCCGGCATCATCGCGAAGAATCCCGTGGTCGGGTTGGGGGTCGTGGGGAGGAAGACGTTGACCATGCGCTGCTGGCCCTCGATCTGGACCCAGGCGCTGCCGTTGAGGAAGCCCACCGAGTAGATGCCCGGCCGCGGCCACTCGACCAGCACCACCTTCTCGAAGGCGTTGCCGTCGCGCTTCAGCACCAGCTCCAGCAGCTCCTTGACCGCGACGTAGATGGAGCTGGCGATGGGCACCCGGGTCAGCGCCCACTCGTACAGGGCGATCAGGCGTCCGCCCACGTAGCTGCGGGCGAGGATGCCGACGATGAACAGGGTCAGCACGGCGACGACGATGCCGAGGCCCTGGGGCAGGCCCGCCTCGTTGACCGGCAGGAAGGCGTAGAAGCCCTGCAGCCAGGTGAACCACGTGGCCGGCAGCAGCCTCGGCACGAAGCTGATGACCCCGTCGACGAACGCCACCAGGGTCACGATCACCCAGATGGTGACCGCGAGCGGTAGCGTGACCAGCAGTCCGGCCAGAAAGACCGTGCGAATGCGCTGCAGCAGGCTCTTGAGCATGGCGAGTGGGGTACCACGATGACCCCTGCAGGGGTAGGGCTGCCCCGTCCCCGGCATTCCTGGAGCGTTCGTGCCGTCCGAAGCCCCCCTGGTCCTCCGCACCCTCACCGAGTCCGACTTCGACGCCCTCATCGAGCTCGGCCGAGCGTGCTTCCCCACGATGGCGCCGTGGACCCACGAGGAGCTGGCCTCGCAGATCGCCAACTTCCCAGAGGGTCAGCTGCTCATCGAGCTCGACGGGCGCATCGTCGCGCACGCGGCCAGCGTGGTGCTGGACGCCGACGAGTACGAGGACTGGCACGACTGGAAGACCCTGTCCGACGACGGCCGGCTGACCAACCACGACCCCGACGGCGACACCCTCTACTGCGTAGAAATTCAGGTTCATCCAGAGTTTCGAGGTCGACGCATGGCCCGCCGGCTCTACGAGGCGCGCAAGGACCTGTGCCGCCGCATGAACCTGCGCCGCATGGCGCTCGGCGGGCGGATCCCCGGCTTCGTCGACCACCAGGACGAGATGACCGCCCGGGAGTACGTCGACGCGGTGCTCGAGAAGCGGCTGTTCGACCCGGTGCTGACCACCCAGGTCGCCAATGGCTTCGTGCTGGAAGCGATCATCCCGGACTACCTCCCCAGCGACGAGGACTCCGCGGGCTACGCCACCAGCCTGGTCTGGAACAACCTGGACTTCGTTCCCGACCGCGCTCGACGCCGCCAGCGACGGGCCGTGCAGCGCATGCGTGCCGGCCTGGTCCAGTGGTCCATGGCCCCGGTCGACAGCTGGGAGGACTTCTGCCGCCGGGTGCGCTTCTGCGTGGCCGTCGCCGCCGACCGCAAGGCCGATCTGCTCGTCTTCCCCGAGCTCTTCAGCCTGTGCCTGCTCTCTCTCGTCGACGACGACCTGCGCGCCGAGGAGTCCGTCCGCGCCCTGACCCGCTTCGCCGAGCCCATCGAGGCGCTCATGCGCGACCTCGCCATGCAGTACGCGGTCAACCTCGTCGGCGGCAGCCACCTCAAGCTCTACGAGGACGGCAGCCTGCGCAACGTGGCCAACGTGTGCCACCGCGACGGCCGGGTGGAGCACCAGGAGAAGCTGCACATCACCCCCGACGAGACTCGCAACTGGGGCGTTCGCGGCGGAGATGCGCTCCGTCCGTTCGATCTCGACTGCGGACGGATCGGCGTCCTGATCTGCTACGACGTCGAGTTCCCCGAGCTCCCCCGCCTGCTCACCGAGCAGCGCATCAAGGTGCTCGCCGTGCCCTACCAGACCACCGATCGCCACGGCCACGTCCGCGTCAGCGTCTGCGCCCGGGCCCGCGCCATCGAGAACCACCTCTTCGTCGTGACCGCAGGCTGCGTGGGCAACCTGACCGACTTCAACAACGCCGACGTGCACGTCGCCAGCAGCGCGCTGTACACCCCGGCCGACGTGCAGTTCCCCATGGACGGGGTCGCGGTCGAGGCGCGGGACAACCAGGAGACCGTGCTGGTCCACGAGATCGACCTCGAGCAGGCCCGGCGGCAGCGCCGCGACGGCACCGTCCACAACTGGGAGGATCGCCGGACCGACCTGTGCCGCGTGCAGTGGCTCGGGCAGACGCGATAGGCGGGCGCCATGCGCACCCTCCCCCTCGTCGCCCTCGCCTGCCTGCTGACCGGATGCCTGGTGCAGCCCCCTCCCAAGGACGCCGGCGACGGCGGATCGAAGGCCGACAAGACGGCCTCGGCCGCCGAGAAGCCGGACCCGAAGGCCAAGGAGCCCGAGCCCGCACCGGAGCGGCTGATGCCCCCTCCACCCCCGGAGGGCCTGAAGGGCATCGACCTCGTCGGCCACGGGCTGCGCGTCACCATGTATCCCCCTTTCCAGATCTCCCTGGCGGACGACTTCGTGCCCGAGTTCGCGGAGAAGGGTGCGACCAACGGCCTCATCCTGTCGTGGTGGAACGCGAGCGACCCCAAGGCGGGCGGACCGATGGGCACGGTCGGCCTGTACAACGCCGGCGCGGCGGTCCATCCCGTGCCCGAGGGCGACCCGACGATCCAGGAGATCGAGCTGGCCTGGCCCGACGGCAAGAAGGGCGTGGCCTACCGCCTCGGCGAGACCGGCTCGTACGTCCTGCTTCCGCCCGAGCTCCTGGGGTCGGGCGGCATGCTGACCGTCGCCCCCGGCCCGTCCGATCCGGTGTGGGCCATGGAGGTCGACGGCGTGCGCACCGAGCTCGTGCCCAAGCGCATCGTGCACAGCGCCGACCCCGCCGAGGGGCCCGGCTTCGTCATCGACGGCAACCCCCACAAGCCCTGGGGCCCGTGGCTGGACGAGAAGTAGCGGCGCTCAAGCCCTCCCGGTTCCGCACCGATCCTCCGATCGAGGCGCTACCCGGATGGCAGGCAGCACGATCGAGCAACAGATCAAGGCGGAGGATCGCAGGATCGACCGTGTCGGCCTGCTGATCGGTGCGCTCAGCTGGCTCGCGTTCTGGCCCCTGCTCGCGATGGTGGTGCCAGACGGGGTCGACGGCCTGGCCTTCCGTCTGCCCCCCATCCTGGCCCTGGTCGCGGGTGCCGTGCTCCACGCCGTGCTGCGCCGCCATGGCCTGCAGCAGCTGGTCACGACCCTGGCCCTCGTGGTCGCCAACGCAGCGGTGTTCGCGCTGGTCGCGGCCAACGACTTCGACGCGATCTACGTCTTCATCGCCGTCGTACACGCCGTGTCCTCGGCCTCGATCGTGCGGGCCCCGGCCCAGAACGTGACGTTGCTCGCCAGCAATGTGACATTCGCACTGATCGCGGGGCTGGTCTCGGCCGACGCCGCCATGCCGCCCGTCGTGGTGGCGGCGACGATAGCACTCCTCGATCTCTCCAACACGATCAACCGCTACCGCATGGCCTCCCGCGCCGCGAAGGCCATCGAGCGGGGACGCCTGCTGGACCGCTTCTTCGACCACACCAGCGACGGGCTGCTGCTGGTGGGCGCCCACGGAAGGGTGGTGCGCTCGAACCCCGCCGCGGCCGCATTGCTCGGCGCCGATCCCGACGGTCGCGCCATCGCCTCGATGCTCGGTCCGGGAGCGCCCGAGATCGCCGGACGATCCCACTGGCAGGGGCTCGTCACCCTGCCCGGAGGCGACGACGACC
>CALATR010000982.1 GCA_937891875.1 uncultured Pseudomonadota bacterium
ATGGTGTCGCACCATCGACCCGATCACGAGCTCGTCGCCCTCGTGGCGGATCTGTTGGAGCTCGGGGATGTTGTTCACGTCGATGACGATCTCCGGCGAGGCAAAGCGCAGCTTCAAGACCGGGATCAAGGACTGGCCCCCAGCGAGGATCTTGCAGTCGTCGGCGTGCTCGTCGAGCAGCTCGAGGACCTCGTCCAGGCTCGTGGGGGCCACGTAGTCGAAGCGGGGTGGGTACATGCTCCACTCCAGGCGAGAGGTTGGCGCCGCCCCGAGTTCCGGCGCATCGGTGGCCGGGGCGTGCACACACCCTAGTGATGCAACGGGCAGTTGCTGCAGCGAAGTTCACCAATGTCGACGAACCGACGCCTTTGACGGGCCGGAATCCGACCGCGTGCGATCTCGCTCACAGAATGGTCCCGGCCAGCCGCGGGGCGGAGGCGTGCGACACGTCACCAGGACGCACGTCCCAGTGCGGAAGCGCGAGGAGACAGAGTAGGCTGGTCGCCCAACCGACCGGAGTCCCGATGTCCGAGGTGCCTGGATCCGTCGACGACGTCGTCGCGCTGCTCAAGGCCGGCGAGTACGTGCCCGACCGCTCGCTCGCCACCGTGCTCTACCTCGCGCTCGCGCTGGGCAGGCCGCTCTTCCTCGAAGGGGAGGCCGGCGTGGGCAAGACCGAGGTCGCCAAGGTGCTGGCCAGCCAGCTCGGTCGGAGGCTGATCCGGCTGCAGTGCTACGAAGGCCTCGACGTCAGCTCCGCGGTCTACGAGTGGAACGTGGCCCGCCAGCTGGTCGAGATCCGCCTCGCCGAGGCGGCGGACGACGACACCAGCCGGGACCAGCTCGCCGCCGATCTCTACGATGACCGCTTCCTCATCAAGCGGCCCATCCTGGAGGCGCTGGAGCCCCACGTCGAAGGGCCCCCGGTCCTGCTCATCGACGAGCTCGACCGCACCGACGAGCCCTTCGAGGCCTACCTCCTGGAGGTGCTCTCGGACTTCCAGGTAACCATCCCGGAGCTGGGCACCATCCACGCGGATGCCCGTCCCATCGTGATCATCACGTCCAACCGGACCCGCGAGGTGCACGACGCCCTCAAGCGCCGCTGCCTGTACCACTGGGTCGACTACCCTTCCGCCCAGCGCGAGATGGACATCCTGCGCCCCCGCCTGCCCGGCGCCGACGAGCGACTGGCCTGGCAGGTGGTCGAGTTCGTGCAGGCCCTGCGCGAGAAGGAGCTGTTCAAGAGCCCGGGCGTGGCCGAGACCATCGACTGGACCCAGGCCCTGCTCGCCCTCGACGCGACCGCCATCGAGTCCGGTGTCGTCGACGCGACCCTGGGCGTGGTGCTCAAGTACCAGGACGACATCGAGGCCATCCGCGGCGAGGTCGCCGACGCCCTCATCAAGAAGATCACCGAGGCGGCGCACTAGCCGGGGAGTCGCCGATGAAGGTCATCCCCCACGAGTCGCTGGGCGGCCACCTGGCGGAGAATGTCATCCACTTCGCCCGCTTCCTGCGTCGCGCGGGGCTGCCCGTCGGCACGGGTCAGGTGTTGGATGCGATGCGCGCCCTGGAGCTGGTCGGCATCACCCGCAAGGACGACGTCTACGGCGCGCTCAAGGGGATCTTCGTCAGCAAGCAGGATCAGGTGGAGCTGTTCGACCTCGGCTTCAGCGTGTTCTGGCGCGACCCCTTCGCCCACAACGCGGCGCTGATGGTCATGCTCCCGCCGAACAAGATGGACGGCCTCGCGAAGAAGCCGCTTCCAAAGCGGATCCAGGACGCGTGGCAGGGACCGGGGCGCTCACCCCAGCGCCCGAAGGACCGAGAGCCGCCCGAGGTGAACATCGATCGCCGGGGCACGGCGAGCCAGCGGGAGATCCTGCGCAGGATGGACTTCGAGCAGGCCTCCGCCGCGGAGCTGGCCCAGATCAAGCGCGAGCTGCAGCGCATGCGCTTCCCGTGGCGAATGCGGCGTACCCGGCGCACCCGGCTGCACGCTCGCGGTGCCCGGGTCGACCTGCCGCGCACCATCCGCGCCTCGCTCAAGACCTTCGGCGAGCCCATCCGGCTGCAGCGCCGCACACCCAGGCTCCGCCACCCGCCGCTGGTCGTGCTGTGCGACATCTCCGGTTCGATGGAGCGCTACTCGCGCATGCTGCTGCACTTCGTGCACGCGCTGACCAACGACCGGGATCGGGTGTCGACCTTCGTGTTCGGCACCCGGCTGACCAACATCACCCGCTCGCTGCAGCACCGGGACGTGGACGTGGCGCTCGAGCGCGTGCGCAGCGAGGTGGTCGACTACAGCGGCGGCACGCGGATCGGGCCCAGCCTGCGCACCTTCAACCGCCGCTGGGCACGCCGGGTGCTGGGTCAGGGTGCGGTGGTGCTGCTGGTCAGCGACGGCCTCGAGCGCGACGACGACGACTGCCTCGCCGAGGAGGCCGCCCGTCTCCAGCGCAGCTGCAGCCGCCTGATCTGGCTCAATCCCCTCCTCCGGTTCGACGCCTTCGAGCCGGAAGCGGCCGGGGTGAAGGCGCTCCTGCCCCACGTGGACGAGTTCCGTACCATCCACAACCTGCAGAGCATCCAGGATCTCGCGAAGGCCCTCGGCGAGCGCTGACCGCCACGGCGCAGACCCCAGAAACACCGAGGGGGCCGCGCCTTCCGACGCTGCCCCCGACCTGCTCGGCTGACCGGGGCATCCCGGTCAGCAACACTCCAGCTGGATCACCAGCGGTCGCCGCCGCCGCCGCCGTAGCCGCCGCCGCCACCACCGTAGCCGCCGCCGCCACCACGACCGCCGCCGCCACCGTAGCCGCCGCGACCACCGCCGCCGCCACCACCGTTGCC
>CALATR010000983.1 GCA_937891875.1 uncultured Pseudomonadota bacterium
AACTCGAAACTCGAAACTCGCCCCGCCACCCCCTCCCCCGCAGCACCGCGACTCCCGTGAGCAGATCGCCCGCCCCCTTCTGTGTCACCCCCTGCAACTTCCACCACCCACGCTGGACCTCGGCGAGGCGTGTGAGTAGCCAGAAGCATCCCGGGGAACGCGTGCACCGACGCCTCACATCGACCGCGCCGATGCCGGTGGTCGCGCTCGCGACCGCCGCCGCCCTCTCGCTCGCCTCCCCCACCCTCGCCGCCGAGCCCGACAGCGACAGCGAGACCGAGTCCGAGACCGAGCCCGACCCCGAGTCCGAGACCGAGCCCGACCCCGAGTCCGAGACCGACCCCGAGCCCGCCCCCCCGGACCCCGACGACCCCAACGCCATCCTCGAGCTCCCCTCCGTCGCCGCCTGGGTCGACGCCCCCTTCCCTGCCTCCGCCCAGGACGCCGGGATCACCGAGGCCCGGGTCGTGCTGCGAGTCTCCACCGACGCGTCCGGCCTGGTCCTCGATGCCTCGATCCTGTCCGAGGACCCCCCCGAGCACGGCTTCGGCGAGGCCGCCCTGACCGCCGTGCTCGACATGCGCTTCAACCCCGCCCGCACCGCCGCAGGCCCCATCCCCGCCACCTTCGAGTTCGCCTACGGCTTCCAGGTGACCGAGGTCGTCGAGGACGTGACCCCGGTCGCGGCGGAGAACCTGGCCGGCATCGTGCGCGAGCTCGGCACCCGCGAGCCCATCGGCGAGGCCCTCGTCGACCTGGTCTGGGCCGGCGAGGGCGAGTCCCCTGGCCGCTTCCAGGGCCTGACCGACGCAGACGGTCGCTTCGCGTTCAGCGCGGTGCCAGCCGGAACCTGGCGCATCGTGGTCAAGGGCCCGATCCACTACCAGCAGACCGAGACCGTCGAGATCGCAGACGGCGAGGCGACCGACGTCACGCTGTGGGTCCGACCCGACAACACCAGCAGCAACGAGATCACCGTCTTCGGCGAGCGCGAGCGCCCCCCCGAGATCACCCGGCGCACGCTGACGACCCAGGAGATCCGGCGTGTACCCGGCACCTTCGGCGATCCGGTCAAGGTCATCCAGACCCTGCCCGGCGCGGCCCGATCGCCCTTCGGCACCGGCCTGCTCATCATCCGCGGCGCCAACCCCGAGGACACCGGCGTCTACGTCGACGGCATCCGCATCCCGCTCATCTACCACCTGACCGGCACCACCAGCGTCATCGCGCCCGACCTGGTCGACTCGGTCGACTATCTGCCCGGCGGCTACGCAGGTCGGTTCGGACGCACGCTCGCGGGCACGGTCGACGTCCGCACCAGGCAGCACATCGACGAGACCCGGATCTCCGCCGGCGCCGACGTGCTCGACGCCCAGGCCTACCTGCAGACCAACGTGCCGGTGAGCAAGGACGGCGAGAAGAAGCTCGGCATCGCGATCGGCGGAAGGCGCTCCTACATCGACGCCTTCCTGCCCTACTTCCTGGCGGACTCCGCGTTCGCGATCAAGCCTCGCTACTACGACTACCAGCTGAAGCTCATCGCCCCGACGCCGGAGCACCGCCGCCTGTCGCTGTTCATCTACGGCTTCGACGACGTGCTGTCGGTCACCTCGGCGCGGGCGGGCGCGTTCTCGAGCGACGCCGACGCCCAGGGCGACGTGCTCACCCAGTACAACAGCCACCGCGCCATCCTCAACTACGAGGAGGACATCTCCGACCAGCTCACCCTGAAGGTGACGCCATCGGTGGGCGCGGATCGCACGATGGCCTCGCTCGGTGGCGCATTCTCCATCGACGGCAAGACCACCATCTTCCAGACCCGCGCCGAGCTGGCCTGGGAGCCGAGCGACGCCATCACCGTCACCCCCGGCCTCGACCTGCTCGCCGGTCCCTGGGGCTTCACCTTCCGCGCCCCGCTCCAGCTCGACGACATCGACGATCCCATCGGCGAGCGCGAGCCCATCGGCCTGGAGGACTCCGGCTGGGTCACCTACCCCGACGCCTGGCTGCGCCTCGATCTCCGCCCCCTGAACGACCGCGACCGCCTGCTGCTCGTCCCCTCCTTTCGCGTCAACAACCTGATCTTCGCCTACACCGGCGAGCTGAACAGCGACGCCAAGGCCTTCACCGGAACCTCCTTTGATCCTCGCATCTCGGGCCGCTTCGAGCTGATCGACGGGCTCGCGGTCAAGGGCAGCACCGGCCTGTACCACCAGCCCCCCCAGCCCCAGGAGTCGATCGGCGTCGGAGCCACGCCAGACCTCGGCTACGAGCGCGCCTGGAACACGAGCTTCGGCGTCGAGCACGAGGTCAGCCCGGCCATCCAGTGGGAGCTCGAGCTCTTCTGGCGCGACATGAGCCGGCTCATCGACATCTCCTCCGACTTCACCGGAGCGGGCAGCCAGCCCTTCGCCAACGTCGGCTACGGTCGGGCCTACGGCCTCGAGCTCATCGCCCGCCACCAGCCCACCGGCCGCTTCTTCGGCTGGGTCAGCTACACCCTGTCCCGCTCCGAGCGCCGTGCCAGCAAGGAGGCGGACTGGGTGGCCTTCGACTTCGACCAGACCCACATCCTCTCCGCCCAGGCCGGCTACGACCTGCCCCGCGACTTCGGCGTCTCCTTCCAGGTCCAGTACGTCACCGGCAACCCGGACACGCCGTTCAACGCCGGCATCTACGACGTCGACAACGACGAGTACAACGGCTTCCGCATCGGCGGGTCCAACAGCCAGCGCCTCCCGGCGTTCTTCCAGACCAGCCTGCGCTTCGACAAGACCTTCCTCTTCAAGAGCTGGGAGCTCGAGACCTACGTGGACCTGCTCAACATCGTCCGCGGCGTGAACCCCGAGATCACCCTCTACAACTACGACTACTCACAGTACGCCTACGTCCGGGGCCTGCCCTTCATCCCGAACCTCGGCATCGAGGCGAGGATCCGCCGATGAGCCGCACCCCGACCCCCGCTGCGCTCTCCCTCGCTGCCCTGGCCGTCGGCCTCGGTGGGTGCGTGATCAACGGCGACAAGTACCCCCGCCCGCGGGACCTCGAGCCCTCGACCTACGTGCACAAGCTGCGCCTGCTCGCCATCGCCACCGAGCCACCCGAGCTGCGCCCCGGCGAGTCCGCGTCCGTCTCCGCCCTGCTGGTCGACCCGCTGGACCAGGTCAGCACCACCGTGTGGGTCGCGTGCGACGGCGAGGACGTCACCGACTTCGGCTGCCCGTTCGACCCGAGCGGCCTCGACGGCGACCCGACCCCCGAGCAGCTCGCCGAGCTGGGCGTGATCGGCTTCGAACCCGGCTTCCCTCCCGTCTACACCGCACCCGACGACGCCCTCGACGGGCTGGAGGGCCGGGACCGGCTGGAGGGCGTGCAGGCGGTGGTCCAGGCGCTCGCCCTGCCCGAGCAGTCCGAGGACACCGACGACTTCGACTTCAACCAGGTCGAGTCGGGCTTCAAGCGGGTCGTCATCAGCGAGGACGACACCCCCAACCTCAACCCGACCCCGGGCGATTTCACCGCGGACGGGATCCCCATCGGCCCTGAGGACGTGATCGAGTTCACCGCGGGTCAGCGGATCGAGCTGGACATCGACCTCGAGCCCGCCGTGGAGACCTACACCTACGTCAACACGGACGGAGAGACCGAGACCCGGACCGAAGAGCCGTTCATCACGTGGTACACGGACTGGTTGCAGGTGGAGCAGGAGGTGACCCTGTACCCGGACACCCCCTGTGCCTTCACCGCTCCCCGCTCGGCTCCCGATGTGGAGGGACGCATCTGGGCGGTCATCCGGGACCGGCGCGGCGGGATCTCCTGGGAGATCCGGCGCTGGCGGCTGGTCGAGGAGTGAGCTCCGCGCCACCTCCGGGCTCATCATCGTCAAGCAAACGTGAAGACCACGGGAACCTCGTCACACGAAGCAGGTCGGTGACAGCACCCGACACACTCTTGACGCGCCCCGGACCGCGGGGGGCACGGTCCCTCTTTGTTCCGCGGCAGCACGCAAACAAACGAGCCTGACAAAACGGTTGACACCCCTGAAAGCCGACGGGTACACCACCGGCCACCGTGAGAGGCTCCCCACAACCCGCCGATGCCGACTGCAGCGTCCCCATGCGCTGTGCTAGCATCGCGCGGTCTGATCGGAGAGCCGCACCACGTTCGCGGATCCGCAAGGAAAAAACTCCTATTTCCCCTTGGGAGACACCCGGATGCCCCACCTCAAGACCCTCCTGCTGGCTGGCCTGGGCGCTGCTGCGCTCACCACGGCCACGGCGGCGGACGCGGCTGGACCCGAAGGCCCCGGCATCGAGGCCCTCGAGCAGTTCCGAAAGGGCCGCCCGGCCCCCCCGTCGGTCCAGAACCGCTTCTTCCTGAAGTCCAACCGCTTCGAGCTGTCTCCCATGCTCGGGTACGTGCCCAACAACCCCTTCGCCCAGCGCTTCGTGGGCGGCGTCGGGGCCGGGTACCACTTCAACGAGATGTTCGCGGTGCAGGGCCTGTTCACGTACAGCCCGGACCTCGGCGTCAGCGACCTCAAGGGTCTGACCGAGACGCTGATCCGCATCGCGTCCAGCTCGGGTGACCGCACCTTCCAGCAGCCGCTGGACAAGGTCACCCTGTCCTTCTCCGCCGCCGCCGTCTGGGCTCCGCTCTACGGCAAGATCAACCTCATCGGCGAGACGGTCCTCAACTTCGACCTGTACTTCGTGGCGGGCGTCACGATGAACAGCAAGAGCAACTACTTCGCGCGCGAGTCCTCCGACGAACCCGGCACGGTCGCGCTCGAGAACCTGGGCACCGAGGTCAAGGTCGGCCCCCAGGTCGGGCTCGGCTTCAACTTCTTCCTGACCCAGTCGGTGTCGTTCAAGCTCGACGGTCGGATGAACTTCTACGTCGACAACGCCCCGCAGTACGACCAGACCACCGAGGTCACCGAGAGTCGGCTCTACAACAACTTCGTCGTCGCCGGCGGCGTCTCCGTCTTCTTCCCGAAGATGCAGGAGCGGATCTATGACTTCTAGCCACCTGTCGGTCGTCGCCTCGCTGCTCATCGCCGGATCGGCGTGGGCTGCCGAGCCCGCTGCCGTCGAGGGCATCGCTCCTCTCCACCCCTCGGCCCCGGTCCAGACCGTCGGCCAGGAGCTGGACTTCACCCTGGGCATGGACGGCCTGGCCCAGGACGAGGACGAAGACGAGGACATGGACTTCGGCGAAGAGGAGGAGGAGTCCTCCGTCGCCGAGGAGCGTCGCGCGGTCGAGTCCGGTCGCGTCGACAGCGAGCCTGGCGCCACGGACAGCGACCTCGAGGGCATCGACGAGAGCCGCCGCACCAAGCGCACCATCAAGGTCCTGCAGAAGAAGAACTTCCTGAAGATCGGTCGCGGCGAGGGGAACATCCACGCCGGCTTCCTGTCCAACGACCCGTTCATCAACCGCTACCTGGTGGGCATCGGCCTCGGCTACCACGTCACCGAGATCTTCTCGGTGCACGGTGACTTCACCTTCTCCCCGGACCTCGGCCGCGGAGACTGGAAGCCCATCACCAAGCAGCTGGTCGACAACAACCAGGTCTCGCCGGACATCTCGAAGATGATCTGGGTCTTCAACGCGACGACCCAGTTCTCCCCCATCTACGGCAAGATCGCCGTGCTGGGCGGCAAGATCATCGTCTTCGACATCTACGGCATCTTCGGCTTCGGCGTTGCCGGCACCCAGGATGACCTCGAGGCCATCCAGTGCGACAACCGCGAGGGCGAGCCCTGTACGGCCACGGCCTCGCAGGTCCACCCGACCACCACCATCGGCGGTGGCTTCCGCGTGGCGTTCAGCAAGCGCGTCGCGGCCCGCTTCGAGGCCCGCTCGCTCTCCTACATCGAGACGCTGGACGGCACCTCCCTCGAGATGAAGAACAACCTGCTCCTGCAGGTCATGGGCACCTACTTCTTCGACATCCGGAGGAACTGATGTTCCGCAGCCTGACCTATGGCCGTTCGATCCTGACGGCCCTGGCCCTGCCGATCACCGCGGTGGTCGGACTGGCCGTCGCCACGCCCGCCTGGGCCGTGGACTGCGACCAGATCATGGGCATGCTCGAGGCCAACGTGCCGTCGAACATCGTCGTGGACACCATCAAGAACTCCGGCGCCCGCTACGACGACGAGGAGCTCCAGTGCCTCGCCGAGAAGGGTGCACCGCCTGACGTCCTCGAGGCCGCCCGCGCCCTCAAGGAGGAGGTCGAGCCCGAGCGCGGTCCCGACGGCAACCGCGGTGTCGGTGATGGCGAGGGCGAAGGCGACGCCATGGACGAGGTCAAGGACGACTTCGGCGACCTCGGCGACGGCGGCGACGGCGGCCTGCAGGACCTCCCCGAGGAGGGCGAGGAGAGCGGCACCGATCCCCGGATCATCAAGGAGTGCATCGAGCTCTACCGGGCCAAGAAGCCCCTGACCTCGTCGAAGTGCTTCTTCGATCTGCTCGAGTCCGACGAGTTCCCCGAGGCTCGCTCCAAGCTGTACTACTACATGGCCAAGAGCCTCGATGACCTCGAGCTCTACCACGGCGCCCAGCACTACTACATGCAGGTCGTGCGCCGCGGGCCCAAGGACCCGTACTTCAAGTACGCGCTCCCCAAGCTGGTCGCGATCGCCGAGTATACCGGCAACGACATCGAGCTGCTCCGGATCGTCCACAAGATCCCGGCCGACCAGTTCCCCCGCCAGGCCAAGAACCACCTGTTCTACCTGATGGGTCGTCGCGAGTACGACAAGAAGAACCTGGCCAACTCGGCCAAGTGGTTCCAGCAGATCAGCTCGAAGTCCAACCTGTACATGCGCAGCAAGTACTACGAGGGCGTCATCAACCACGAGCGCAGCAAGTACCGCTCCGCCGTGGCTGCCTTCCGCGAGGTCTACAAGGCCGACAACCAGCCCGCGGACGCCCGCGAGGCCAAGGAGTACGCGGCGCTCAAGGACCTGTCGCTGATCAACATCGCGCGAATCTACTACGAGCTCGAGAAGTTCGACAACGCCGACACCTGGTACAGCCAGGTCGACCGCAGCTCGGACTACTGGGCACAGTCCCTGTTCGAGCGGGCGTGGACCAACTTCATGCTCACCCGCCTGAACGACACCCTGGGTCTGCTGCTGACGCTCCGGGCACCGTACTACGACTCCGTCGAGTACAACCCCGAGGGTGAGCTGCTCCGCGCCCTGACCTTCTTCTACCTGTGCGAGTACGACGAGGCGAAGCGCCTGCTGCTCAAGTTCGAGCGCCGCTACAAGCCCATGCGCGAGGAGCTCAAGGGCTTCCTCGGAGAGTACGACACCGAGGAAGGTCGCAAGCTCGCGGACCAGGCGTACGACGCCTACTTCGAGAAGGACCACGAGGAGTCCAAGCTGTCGAAGCAGATGATGACCGAGGTCCTGCAGAACCGCGACCTCAACAGCATCGTCGACCACCTCGACATGATGGACCGCGAGATCGGCACCATCGACGAGCAGAAGTCCGTGTGGCGTGACAGCGTCGGCGCCCACCTCAAGAAGGTGATCGAGACCGACCGTCGCCGCTACAAGATGCGCGCTGGCCTGGCGCTCATCATGGAGCTGAAGAACCAGAACCGGAAGCTGGCCGACTGGCTCTCCCAGTCCCAGATCATCCGCTTCGAGATCGTCGACGCCGAGCGCAAGACCCTCGAGAAGAAGGCGCGCGACCCGCTCTCCCTGGCGGAGGACGAGGCCGACAAGACCGACTTCGCCGTGTCGAAGGACATCATCTACTGGCCCTTCAACGGTGAGTTCTGGGACGACGAGCTCGGGTACTACGTGTATACCGAGGAAGCCTGCCAGTAATCCCCCCCTCCACGAGGTTCGCCGGATTCCGGCGAACCTTTCGGTCTGAGGCATGTCCAAGGACCGGACCTTCCCCCCTGCATCCGCCCGCCCCTTGAGTGGGGCACGGAGGACGCCAGATGAATCGTACCGTTCGAACTGCCACCACCAGCCTCGCGCTGCTGCTCGCGGCAGCGACCCTGGCCCCTGCGCTCACGACCCAGGCCGATGCGGCCGACGAGGAGCGCCGCCGCCTGTCCGCTCGTGACATGGAGGCCAACGAGGATCCCCGGTCCGAGTTTGCCCGGCAGGCCGAGGAGAAGCGGCTCCAGTCGATCGCCTTCCTCAAGGACCTCCTCGCGGAGGGCGGAGACGTCGAGGGTGACCGCAAGGCCGAGATGATGCTCCGTCTCGCGGACCTCTACTTCCAGCAGGGCCGCGCGGTGTACCTGCGGGAGATGGCGCAGTTCGACGAGGAGTACAACGCCTGCATCGAGAACGAGGCCTGCGACGATCAGGCGTTCTTCAACAAGGGCGCCGACAACGCGGAGTCCGAGGACTGGCAGGGCAAGTCCATCGCCCTGTACAAGCAGATCCTGCGCAACTACCCGCGGTACAACCGCGCCGGTGACGCCACCTACTACCTGGGCATGGCGCTGCAGGACCTCGGCCGCAAGGAAGAGGCGGTCAAGCAGTTCATCACGCTGACCAAGACCTACCCCGACAACGACTACGTGCCCGACGCGTACGTCAACATCGGCGAGTACTACTTCGAGGAGAACAACGCCTACAAGGCGCTGCTCGCCTACAAGAAGGCCACGGTCAACCGTGAGCACAGCAAGTACAGCTTCGCCCTCTACAAGCTGGCGTGGTGCTACTACAACGTCGGCGAGTACGGCAAGGCCATCAACACGATGAAGTCCGTGGTGGCGTACACCCAGACCCAGTCGGACAACAAGGCCAAGGCGCTCGAGCTCCAGGACGAGGCCCTGAAGGACCTGGTCCGCTTCTTCGCCGACGCCGGCGAGATGAGCGAGGCCTACGAGTACTTCAACAAGCTCGGCAAGAAGGAGCTCATTCGCGACATGCTCAAGCGTCTCGCGAACATGTACCTCGAGCAGGGCAAGAACGAGCAGGCCATCCAGACCTACCGGCGGCTCATCAACGAGAACCCGCAGTCTCCCGACAACCCGGACTACCAGGCCGAGATCATCAAGGCCTACAAGAAGATCGGGAACAAGGAGGAGACCCTGCAGGAGGTCGACCGCCTCCTCAAGCAGTACGGCAAGAACAGCGCCTGGGCCCGGGCCAACGCGTCCAACCAGGACGCGGTCAAGTCCGCCGAGCAGTCCATCGAGAAGAACCTGCGCGCGGTCGCGGTCGACTACCACAACGAGGCCCGGAAGCTGGGTGCTGGCGCGGACGCCCGCGACACCTACGCCCTCGCCGAGCAGGCCTACGGCGTCTACCTCGACAACTTCCCGGACAGCAGCCACGCCTACGAGGTCCGCTACGCCTACGGAGAGCTCAAGTACAAGCTCAAGAAGTTCGGCGAGGCGTACACCCAGTACATGAAGGTCGTCGAGATCGACCCGAAGGGCAAGCACAGCCGCTTCTGCGCCGAGTCCGCCATCTTCGCCGCCGAAGAGCTGATCAAGGCCGACGGTGGCGCCGAGATGAACCGGTCGTCCGGCAAGGTCGACAAGGACGTGCAGCCGCAGGAGCTGACCGAGAACGAGCAGAAGCTCATCGACGCCTGCGCCCAGTTCGCCAAGCTCTACCCGGGCGGCGACAAGACGAAGAACGCCATCTACAAGTCCGGCTACCTGCTCTACAACAAGTACCGCTTCGCCGAGGCGGCCGAGCAGTTCAACCTCGTCATCAAGATGGACCCCAAGTCCCGCGAGGCCGAGCAGGCGGCGAACCTGATCCTCGACTCCTTCGCCATCAAGGAGGACTACGCGGAGCTCAAGAAGAACGCCAAGTTCTACTACGACCAGGAAGGCCTGGGCTCGGCGAACTTCAAGAAGGAGGTCTACGAGATCTACCAGCGCGCGAGCTTCCAGCTCATCGTCGAGGACTTCAAGAAGGACAGCGACGAGATCAAGGCCGCCAAGGCCTACGAGGCGTTCTACGACGAGTTCAAGGACACGGCCGAGACCGAGGTCCTGGCGACGGCCATCAACAACGCCGCCGTCTACTACACGAACAAGAAGCAGGTCGCGGACTCCATGCGTCTGCGCCACCTGCTGGTCGAGGACCCGAAGTTCGGCGACAAGACCAAGTACTACTACAACGCCATCGAGAACCTCGGCTTCGCCTACGAGTCCATCGCCGACTTCGATCAGGCCGCCTTCTACTACGAGAAGATGTACGGCCTGTTCGAGGCCGAGAAGACCAAGGTCGGCAAGACCGACGAGGAGAAGGCCGAGAAGATGATCGACGTCGCCATGGACGCGATCTACTCGGCGGCCGTCTTCCGCAAGGCCATGGGCGAGACCGCCAAGGCCGAGGCCGACTACCGCAACTTCATCGACACCGCGATGAAGTACCGCGGCGACAGCGACGAGGTGAAGGCGCGCGTCTGGGACGTGTACCTGACCATCGCCAAGATGTACGAGGACGGCGGCGACAACCAGAAGGCGGCTGACGAGTTCTACGCCTTCTACGCCACCAACAAGACGACCAAGGTCGCTCCCGACCCCTACACCTACTTCGCGCGTCTCCACCACGGAAAGGCGCTCGAGGCCATGGGCAAGCAGAAGGACGCCTTCCGCCTGTACGAGCAGACCATCAAGCTCTACGGCGACGGTCCTGCCGAGCCGGCGGAGCACACCGAGTACGTCGCTGAGATGAAGTACATCGTCGCCCAGCCCGCGCTCGACGAGTACATGAAGATGGAGATCAAGTCCAAGGGTGGCGGCGGCCGTCGCTCCGAGGACGCGCACATGAAGGCCCAGCTCGTCGGCAAGCAGAAGAAGCTGCAGGAGCTGGACAAGACGCTCAAGGACATCATCGCGACCAAGTCCGGTCCGCACTCCCTCGCGGCGCTGGTCGCGCTGGGCAAGGTCCAGGAGAACATGGCCGACACCCTGCTCGAGGGTGACGCGCCGTACTACCTGACCGACGACCAGGTCGAGTTCTACCGCATGGGCATGCAGGACATGGCGTACCCGCGGAGCCAGGCCGCCATCGACCTGTACAAGCTGGCGCTGGACAAGTCCTACGAGCTGACGCTCTACAACGAGGACACCGCGTACGCGACTCGTCGCCTGGGCGTGCTCGCCCCCGAGGACTTCCCCGGCCTCGAGGAGGAGATCCTGAAGCCCAACTACACGACGTCCGAGACCAAGGCCTACGACTTCGAGTCCGAGCTGTGAGGATCACGATGAACACCCTGCGCATCACGACGCTCATCGCCATCATGGGTCTCGGCCTCGGCGCCGCGGCCTGCAAGAAGAGCCCCGAAGTCACTGCACTGTCTGAGGAGGAGGCCCAGAACCCGGTCGCCGTCTTCCAGAAGGGCGTGGAGTACCTCCGGACGCCCGGCGCGGACGGCACGCCCAACTACGAACAGGCCTACCAGCAGTTCGTGAAGTCGGCCGAGCTGCAGCCCAACGCGAAGGTGCACTTCAACGCTGCCTGGACCGCCGAGCGCCTGGGCAACCTGGAGAGCGCCGAGAAGCACTACCGCAAGGCGTTCGAGCTCGACCCGGCCTACGACAAGGCCATGTTCAGCCTGGCCCGCGTCCTCAACGAGGAAGGCAAGAACGCCGAGGTCGTGGCCCTGTACCAGACCGCGGTCGAGAAGAAGCCGAACGACATCGGCCTCCGCAACGACCTGATCCTCGCCCTGTCCAACGCCAAGGACTACGAGGCGGCCGAGGCCCAGGCCCAGGAGATCCTGCGTCGGGACCCCGAGAACGCCGCGGTCTACCGCGCGCTGTCCACGATGTACTTCGACCAGGACAAGCTGGCCCTGTCGCAGCTGGCCAACGAGAAGGCCCTGTCCATCACCGACGCCGACCCCGGCATCTACAACAACATGGGCGTCACCTACGTCCTGCAGAAGGACAACGAGCGGGCCATCGAGCGCTTCCAGACGGCGATCAAGCTGAACCCGAAGCACTTCGAAGCCAACATGAACCTCGGGTTCATCGCGCTCGACTCCGGTGACTACGGTCTCGCCCTCACCTCGTTCCAGAACGCGACCGAGGCGAACCCGCAGAGCATGGACGCCAAGCTCGGCCTCGCCGTCGCCCTGCGTGGCACCGGTGACTTCGAGGGCGCTGATCGCCTGTACCGCGAGATCATCAAGGCGAACCCGAAGGGCCGCCGGGCGTACTTCAACGGCGCGACGCTGCACGAGAAGTACACCAAGGAGTTCAAGAAGGCCCAGAAGTACCTGGACGACTTCATCGCCGCCCACGTCGGCGAGATCGGCCCGGACCACGAGGTCTACGAGCGCAAGGCCCGCATCGACAAGTCCATCGCGGACGAGAAGGCGCGCCAGGAAGAGCTCGCCCGCATCGCGAAGGAAGAGGAGGAGCGTCGCAAGCGCAACGAGCAGCTCCTCAACGACCTCAAGGCCCAGCTCGCGGCGACCGAGGCCCGCGTGGCCCAGTGCAACGACGAGATGGTCAAGGAGATGGCCGGCATGTATGTCGAGCAGGTCAAGGCCGCCGTCGGCGAGGAGGGCGCTGCCTCCATGGCCGGTGACCTCAAGACCTTCCTCGACGACGCCAACCTCCAGCTCGACACCTGCACCCCCGGCGGCGACGCTGGCGGCGGTGGCGAGGCCGGTGGCGGCGAGAGCGACGGCGGAGAGGAAGCGCCCCAGTAGGCGTCACGCGAACACGACGGGGGTCTGCGAAGATCCCTGCAGCGAGGGCCGATCCGGGAGACCGGGTCGGCCTTCCGCGTTTTCGGCCTCGCAGGCTCGGCCTTCCGCATTCTCGGCCTCGCAGGCTCGGCCTTTCGCGTTTCCGGCTCGCTGGCTCGACCAGGTCGAGAATCACCGCATGTCATGGAACCGTGAACCGCCGATGATGTCGTAGGGAACAGAACAAGGAGGTCCCCATGCGCCGTCTCGCGCTGCTGTTCGTGCTGCTTCCCTTCGCCACCACCGCCATGGCCCAGGAGGACGCCGGCAACCGGCAGATCAAGTACAAGGAGCGCACCGAGATCGACTTCGAGAAGCTCGAGATCTTCGCCGACAAGATCGAGGGTGGCGACATCATCCTCGTCGACGAGGTGGGCCGCAGGCCGGAGTTCTCCTTCATCGAGCTGCGGCACGACTTCAACGCCGAGATGAGCGCGTCCATCGACCAGGTGAAGTGAGCGCTCCCCTGCCCTGCCGCCGCGGTGTGCCACCTCGGCACACCGCGCGCCACGTCCGGCCACACCACGGGGTCACGGACGCGACGTTCGTGCCCCGCCCCACGCCCCGCCAGGATGAGACTCGGAACGATTCGTCATCCTTGTGGTGTTCCTGCAAAGCGGTGCCACGTTGCATTTGCACCCACTTGACCAGAATCCGGAACCCATGCCCCTGATCCCCTGTCTGTGGTGCTTGACGGGAACATGACCCCTCGATGGTTGTGTCTCCGCCTGACAGACAGCACTATCCACCTGCTTACGGCCCGGTCTGCCGCAGGTATACTCCCCGGCGACCAAGCCTTGGCTCCCCGGACCCTCGGCCCACCAGATCGGACCCGTCCTCGAAGGAGGTTTCCATGACCCGCTCGATCCTCCCCGTTCTCGCCGTCGCCATTATGGCCGGCCTCTCCACCAGCGCCCTCGCGCAGGATGAGAACCGCCAGGTCAAGTACAAGGAGCGCACCGAGATCGACTTCGACGGCGTCGACGTCAGCGGTGAGCTCGTCAAGCCCGCCGGCTCCCTGCTCATCGATCGCAAGAAGGCGCAGTTCAACCCGCTCATCGAGCTGCGGGAGAACTTCAACGCCGAGATGCGCGAGTCCATCAACGAGGTGAAGTGAGCCGGACCGTTCGCTGAACGGCACCGCTCGCTGATCCCGCCTGATCGCTCGACCCCACTCTTCCGACACCTTCCCCCTCTCTCCTCCGCCGGAGGCTGCCTCCATGGCCAACGAGAACTCCCTGACGCTCATCTTCGAGGTCTACCGGGGTGACACCCTGGTCAAGACCGCCGAGTTCCGCGAGCCGAGCGTCACCATCGGCAGCGACGCCACCAACGCGATCCTTGCGATCGACGATGGCTCCCTCGCCGAGCTCCACGCGGTCGTGAACGTCGAGAACGACGGTTCCGTCTCCCTGCTCGACCTCGGCTCCGACGCGGGCATCCTCGTGGACGGCGAGAAGGTCAGCAACGTCACCCTGCGCTCCGGCCAGGGCTTCCAGCTCGGTGACCTGCGGGTGGTCCTGCGCTTCGAGGCCGTGGACGCGTTCGACGACGAGGAGGCCACCCACGTCGTGGGCATGCCCCAGGCCGTCGTCGAGGCCGCCGGCGCCCTCGTCGAGGAGGAGGAGCCGACCGACCCCGGCATCTCCGCCCCCGCCGAGGAGACTCCCGAGTACGTCGAGAACACCGAAGACGTCATGGAGTTCGTGCTCCGCTCCGGCACCTCCCAGTCCAACCTGGGCATCGACCGCAAGGGCCAGAAGGTCCTCGAGGTCAACCAGGTCTGGGAGAACATCGTCCTGGACACGAAGCACTACCGCAAGCGCGGCCGCAACGTGACCATCGGCTCGGCCATGGGCTACAAGTGGAGCTTCTCCGGCTTCGAGCTGGGCTGGGTTCCCCGCCCGCTGGCGCTGGTCCTGCCCTACGCCCCGCCCATGCTGTCCGAGGTCGATGCGCGCTACCGCAACGACTTCTACACCCCCGACGAGTCCCTGCCCGGCGGCAAGGAGTACTCCCTGTTCAAGTGGCAGGGCAGCAACTACGTCGCCGACATCGCGGACGGCTGGGACGGCTTTGCCTACGTCGGCGACGAGCGCCTGACCTTCGATGAGCTCGTGGCACGCGGCAAGGCGTCGCGCGGCGGCAAGGGCTACCAGGTCCCGATGGACGAAGACGTCAAGCTGATGGTCGACGTCGACGGCACCATCTTCTACAGCCACATGGTCCGCCCCGGAAAGCGCGTCGCCACATCCTTCCTGGACACGATCGACTTCCTCTTCCTCGGCATCCTGGCCCTGTGCGGCTTCATCGGCCTGATGTTCGGCCTGCTCATCATCTTCCTGCCGCCGCCTCCGGACGCCGGCTTCACCGAGCTGGACGATCGCTTCGTCGACATGCTGCTCGAGAAGCAGGAGAAGGAGGAGGACAAGGGCAAGAAGCCCCAGGCCAACCCCGACGCGGGCGAGGGCGCCAAGGCCAAGCGCGAAGAGGGCAAGGTCGGCAAGAAAGACGCCAAGATGCAGAAGGCCAAGGGCGACAAGGTCGAGATGCAGAAGCAGCAGCTCGACAAGCAGATCGCGGAAGACGCCGGTGTCCTGGGCGCTCTCCGTGACGGCGGCATGATGGACGGCTTCGGCGGCGCCATGGACGCTGACATGCTCGGCGGCATCGGCGGTGCCATCGGCGCCAAGGGCGTGCAGATGGGCTCCGGCGGCCTCGGCTCCCGCGGCTCCGGCCTCGGTGGCGGCGGTACCGCGGACGGCCTCGGCGGTCTCGGCACCAAGGGCATGGGCTCCGGCGCCTCCGGCTACGGTCGTGGCGGCGGCAACTTCGGCGCCAAGGGCGAGGGTGCCATCGGCGCCGTCGGCGGCGACCCGATCATCCTCGGTGCCCTCGACCGGTCGCTCATCGACAAGGTCATCAAGCGCCACATGGCCCAGATCCGGTACTGCTACCAGCGCGAGCTGACCAAGAACCCGGCCATCAAGGGCAAGATCGTCATCAAGTTCGTCATCGCGAAGGACGGCTCGGTCTCCTCGGCCAACACAAAGTCCTCCACGATGGGCTCCCCGACGGTCGAGAACTGCGTCGTCAGCCGCTTCATGCGGATGCAGTTCCCCGAGCCCAAGGGCGGCGGTATCGTCATCGTCAGCTACCCGTTCTTCTTCTCGGCAGGCTAGACCGGTTGCTACGCTGGCCTGCGGCCAGCTGCGCGCCAGGCTTCGCCGGCTTGCTGACCCCCATCGACTCTGTCGGTGGGGGTTCGTTGCTTTCGGGCTCGAAGGACTGGTCAGCTCGGCACACAAACACTTGACGGTCCAATACTCACAATCCCGACAGGCACGTCATCTTCAGATCACTTTCTGCTTTCGGGTCCCATCACGTTGTGGTACACAGCACCGTCTGATCTTGCAGCGAACGAGGCTCAACCCATGAAGCTCCTGTCCGCCCTCATCGCGCTGGCCATCGCCGCCCCGGCGCTCGTCGCCCCCGTCGTCGCCAACGCGCAGGACGTCATCGACATCGACTCCGGTGACGAGGATCCCAAGAAGGCCAAGAAGAACCGGGCCGTCGTCGGTTCGGACGAAATCGTCCGCGAGATCGAGCGTGGCTGGTACCTGAAGGCCAACGCCGGAATGGCCACCTACCTGCTCACCTACGGCGCCCAGCCGGGTGGTGGCAGCCTGATCCGTCCCGGCTCCGTGGTCGCCATCTCCGTCGGCAACGACTTCGTCGACGAGCCCAACCGCTCGATGGCGTGGGACCTGCAGTTCTACCAGGGCGTGCACAACGGCATGCCTTGGGAGGTCCAGCGTGACCGTGGCGTCTCGCCCTCGAGCCACATCCAGGGCGACATCCGCACGTTCGCTGCCCTCGCCAGCTACGAGTTCAGCACCTACCCCTCCCGGCGCGTCGGCATTGGCCTGCGTGCAGGTGGCGGCGTCATGCTGATCCCGCTGCTCATGGACAGCACCTTCTACCAGAGCCAGGTCGTGGCCGAGTGGGGCGCCAGCCCGACCATCCACAGCTCGCCGCACTTCCCGGTCTTCGCCGGCCCGACGCTCGAGTACTACACCAAGCTGAGCCACTTCAGCCTGGGACTCGACATCGACGCCACCTTCGTCATCGGCATGAACGACCTGGCGATCAACGGTACCGGCTTCATGAAGTATACCTTTTGACTCCGCGGCCGAGGCCGCTGCGCGCCTCACTCGGGACGCAAGCGCCCTCGCTGGCTTGCCCTCTCTGACTCCGCGCTAGCCGCTTGACTCCGCAGCCAAGGCTGCTGCGCGCCCCACTCGGGACGCAAGCGCCCTCGCTGGCTTGCAACGGACCCCTCGCCGGACACCGGTGGGGGGTTCTTGCTCTCGGGCCGACAGGCCGGGCTCGTGCTCCCCTCCCCTTGCGCTGCTCGACGCTCACGTTAAGCGCGCTGGGTTCAACCCCACCCGTACGAATGGGGCCACGGTGGCCGCCATTCCTATGCGAGGATCCCATGGCAAACGAGATGATGGGCCTGATCGGCCGCAAGGTCGGCATGACCCAGTTCTTCCGCGATGACGGCGAAGTCGTTGCGGTCACCGTGATCGAGACCGGCCCCTGCACGGTGCTCCAGGTGAAGACCGAGGACGGCGCTGATGGCTACAACGCCATCCAGCTCGGCTTCGGCACCCAGAAGGAGAGCCGCACCACCAAGCCGCAGCTCGGTCACTTCAAGAAGGCTGGCGCCTCGGTGAAGCGGTTCGTGAAGGAGATCCGCCTGTCCAAGGACCAGGCCACCTCCTTCACCCCGGGCCAGGAGATCAGCGCCGACGTGTTCGAGGTCGGGCAGCGCGTCGACGTCACCGGCACCTCCAAGGGCAAGGGCTTCGCGGGCGTCATGAAGCGGCACAACTTCGCCGGCTTCATCCGCAGCCACGGTACCCACGAGTTCTTCCGCCACGGCGGCTCGATCGGTACGCGCCTGACCCCCGGCTTCGTGTTCAAGGGCAAGAAGATGCCCGGTCACATGGGCTCGGCCAAGGTCACGATGCAGAACCTTCAGGTGGAGCGCGTCGACACCGACCGCAACTTCATCATGGTTCGCGGCGGCGTCCCCGGCGCCAACGGCAGCCTCGTGATGGTCCGCAAGGCTGTCAAGGCCGTCGACGCCTGATATGCTTCCCTTGAGTCGGCGACCTTCGGGTCGTCAGGCTGCGCGAGGCACGTCCTGTGGCGTGCCTCGCCTCTTTTTTGGGGAACGCGATCCGCGGGCCGTACCGGCTCCTGGCCGCCTATCCCTCGCGCACAGCGGCCCAGACAGCCAGCCCCTCGAGGCAGCCCTGCCAGCCCGCCTCGTGATCGTCGGCGGTGGCCTGATCGGCGATGTGTTCGTGGAGCACGATCACCTCCGTGCCGTCCTCCCGCGGCTCGAAGCGCACCGTGACCCGCTGGTCGTTCGGACCGTCATCGCCCACGCGCCACGTGTACACCAGGCGATTGGGCGCCTCGATCACCAGGAACTCGCCGCGGATCCACAGCGTGCCCGACGGCGTCTCGTTGGCGATCGCGTACCGCCCACCGGGGCGCAGGTCCACCTCGGCCTCCGGGCACGTGACCCCCTGCGGCCCCCACCAGCGGATCAGCAGCTCCGGTCGGGTCCACGCGTCGAACAAGGCCTGCGGCGAGGCGCGGACGTGCCGCCTCACGACCAGGGTCAGATCACCCACCGCGCTCCTCCTGCTCGACGAAGGCGGCGAGGGCATCCAGGTTGCCCTCCCAGAACGCGCGGGTATCGTCGAGGAACCCCCGCGCGAGGTCGATCCCGGCGTGCCCCAGTGAGCACACGTGGTGTCGTCCCTGGCGTTCCCGGGTCAGCAGCCCGGCCTCCTCCAGCACACCCACGTGTCGGGACACGGCCGGCAGGGTGATCCCGAGCGGCTCGGCAAGCTCCGACACCGTCGCGGGCCCGCTCGCGAGTCGACGGACCATCGCCCGGCGCGTGGCGTTGCCGAGCGCGCTGAAGACAGCGTCGAGGTCTGGCTGGGGTCGGGTCATGGACGACACTTAACAACATCGTTCAGTTTCCGCTGGCACGTCTCCAGACGACAGTTAACCAATATGTGAACTGTCAGGAGGAAGCATGTCTCGTATCGAACAGACCATCCCGCTCGCCGCGCCCGCCGACACCCTGCGCTCCCTGATCGCCGACTCGGCGATGCACAGCGCGTTCACGGGCGCACCAGCCGACATCGGCGCGGAGCCCGGCAGCACCTGGACGGCGTTTGGCGGCAAGATCGAAGGTCGGACCCTCGACTCGTCACCGACGCAGCTCGTGCAGGCGTGGCGGTCGGCGGACTGGCCGGACGGGGTGTACAGCCTCGTCACGTTCCAGTTCGCCGACGGCACCATCCGGCTCGTGCACGACGCCGTCCCCGACGGCGCCAAGGACATGCTGGAGCAGGGCTGGCACCAGATGTACTGGGAGCCGATGAAGGCCTGGCTCGCCGCCCGCTAGGCCTCGGCTCCCGCAGGCGCGCTAGTACGTGACCTGGATGTCGTCAGCGACGGCGAACTTCGCGTCCGTGAGCTCGCGGATCTGCTCTACGGTCGCGCCCTCGGCCAGCTCGACGAGCTTCAGGCCGCCCTCGAACGTGAACACGCCCAGCTCGGTGATGACGAGGTCCACGCAGCTCTTGCCGGTCAGGGGCAGGTTGCAGGAACGGAGCAGCTTGGGACCGCCCTTGTTGGTGGTGTGCGTCATCGTGACCACCACCCGGCGGGCGCCGGCGACCAGGTCCATCGCGCCGCCCATGCCCTTGACCATCTTGCCGGGGATCATCCAGTTGGCGATGTCGCCGTCCTGGCTGACCTGCATGGCCCCGAGGATGGACAGGTCGATGTGGCCGCCGCGGATCATGGCGAAGCTGTCCGCCGAGCTGAAGAAGCTCGCGCCGTCGATGGCGGTGACGGTCTGCTTGCCGGCGTTGATCAGGTCGGCGTCGACCTCGTCCTCGGTCGGGAAGGGACCGATGCCCAGCAGGCCGTTCTCGGACTGCAGCACGATGTCCATGCCGGCGGGCACGTGGTTGGCGACCAGGGTCGGGATCCCGATCCCCAGGTTGACGTAGAAGCCGTCCTCGAGCTCGCGAGCGGCGCGCAGCACGATGCGGGTACGTGCGTCCATCTCAGGCCTCCTTCGCGGGACGGGTCGTGCGCTTCTCGATGCGCTTCTCGGCGGTCGTCAGCACCACTCGCTGCACGAAGATCCCCGACGTGTGCACGTGGTCGGGGTCGATCTCGCCGGTCTCGACGATCTCGTCGACCTCGGCGATCGTGATCTTCGCCGCGGTCGCCATGACCGGGTTGAAGTTGCGGGCCGTCTTTCGGAAGACCAGGTTGCCCGCCCGATCTGCCTTCCAGGCCTTCACCAGCGCGAAGTCGGCGAACAGGGAGCGCTCCAGCACGTAGGCCCGCCCGTCGAAGTGACGGATGTCCTTGCCGTCCGCGACGATGGTGCCGTAGCCGGTCGGCGTGTAGAACGCGGGAATGCCGGCTCCACCGGCGCGGATCCGCTCGGCCAGGGTGCCCTGGGGACACAGCTCGACCTCGAGCTCCCCTTGGAGGAACTGCCGCTCGAACTCCTTGTTCTCGCCGACGTACGACGAGATCATCTTCTTGACCTGCCGGGTGCGCAGCAGGGCACCGATGCCGATGTCATCGACCCCGGCGTTGTTGCTGACGAAGGTGAGGTTGGTGCTGCCGAGATCGCGCAGCGCCTCGAGCAGGCTCTCCGGCAGGCCGGACAAGCCGAACCCGCCGGCCATGATCAGCGCGCCGTCGGGGATGTCGGCAACAGCCTCCCCTGCGGTCGCTACGACCTTGTCCATGACGTCTCCAGGTGGCGTCACGACCGGCCGGAGCGGCGCGCGTCAGGTCGTGCGGCGGTAGTTCGGGGCTTCCTCGGTGATGACCACGTCATGGACGTGGCTCTCTCGGAGACCGGCACCGGTGATCCGCACGAAGCGCGCGTGCTCCTGCATGTCGCGAATGGTGGGCGCCCCACAATAGCCCATGCTCGCGCGCAGACCGCCGACGAGCTGGTACACCACGTCCGCCAGTGGTCCCTTGTACGGGACCCGACCCACGATGCCCTCGGGGACGAGCTTGCGGCGGGTGCCGGCCTCGGGATCATCGGCCTCGGACTCCTGGAAGTAGCGGTCCGAGGAGCCGGCGCGCATGGCCTCGATGCTGCCCATGCCACGGTAGGCCTTGTAGCGACGACCCTGGAAGAGCACGGTCTCGCCGGGTGCCTCGTCGGTGCCGGCGAAGAGGCTGCCCATCATGACCGCGTCGGCCCCCGCGGCGATCGCCTTGGCGACGTCTCCGCTGTACTTCACGCCGCCGTCCGCGATGATGCTCTTGCCGCGCTCGTGGGCGACCCGGGCGCACCACTGGATGGCGGACAGCTGGGGCACGCCGACGCCGGCGACCACGCGGGTGGTGCAGATGGAGCCAGGACCGATGCCGACCTTCACGACGTCGGCGCCCGCGTCGATGCAGGCCGCGGTGGCCTCGGGAGTGGCGACATTGCCGACGATCAGCACCACGTGGGGATGATCGGCCTTGACCCGCTCCGCTGCGGCGAGCACGCCCGCGCTGTGGCCATGGGCGGTATCGATGACGAGCACGTCCACGCCGGCCTCGACCAGGGCTGCGACCCGCTCCGACCGATCGCCGCCGACGCCGACCGCAGCACCGCAGACCAGGCGGCTCTTGCGGTCGCGGACGGAGAGCGGGTAGCGCCCGACGCTCTCGACGTCCTTGATGGTGATGAGGCCCTGCAGGCGCATCGCGTCGTCGACCACCAGCAGCTTCTCGATCTTGTCGCGCTGCATCAGGTCCTTGGCCGCCTCGAGGTCGGTGCCCGGCGGCGCCGTCACGAGGTCCGTGCTCATCACCTCGGCGACCCTGCGGGTGGCGTTGCGCTCGAAGCGCAGGTCCCGGTTGGTGATGATGCCGACCACCCGGCCATCCTGGACCACGGGCAGGCCGCTGATGCTGTGCCGGCGCATCAGGGAGCGGGTCTCGCCGAGGGTCTGGTCGGGGGCGACCGTGACCGGGCTGTCGATGATGCCGGTCATGGCGCGCTTGACCTTGCGCACCTCGCCCGCCTGCGCCTCGATCGACATGTTCTTGTGCAGGATGGACAGGCCGCCCTGCTGGGCCATGGCGATGCCCATGCTGCCCTCGCTGACGGTGTCCATGGCGGCCGACAGCAGGGGGACGTTCAGGGTCAGCGACTCGGCGAGCCGGGTGCTGACGTCTACGTTCGCGGGGAGCACGTCACTGGCGCGCGGCACCAGGAGCACGTCGTCGAACGTGAGCGCGAGGGGGGGGTCGTCGGTCAGCACAGGTCCTCCAACCCGGCCGACCGTGCCCGTCAGGCCGCCCGGGAGCGCCCGTAGCCTGCGTGCCCGTCGGGGTCAACGAGCATCCGCGAGCCCCCGCGGGCACGGTGACCGGTGAAGTATGAGACGATGCGTATCGTTATCGAGAGCCCACGATTGACAAGCCAGTTCAGTCCGCGTAGAACGCGCCTTCGATCCCCATCCCCCACGAGTGGAGGTCCCATGCGCTCCTTGATCCCCTCCCTGCTCCTCGGTGCTGCAGTCCTGGTCACCGGCTGCGGCAAGAAGCCCGGCTCCTACGAGACCCTCGCCGATGACGGCAAGGACATGGTCTCCAAGGTCAAGGACAAGCGCTTCGAGGACGCCGATGCGCTGTGGCAGAACCGCGGGAACATGAACTCGCTCAAGGAGGCCATCGCCGCGTACGAGGCCCTCGCCACCGAGCTTCCCGACAACCGCCTGGCCCACATGCGCGCCACCCGCGGCTGGTACTTCCTCGCGGACGGATTCACCGAGGACAAGGCCACGAAGATCGAGCAGTACCTGAAGGCGATCGAGTGGGGCAAGCGCTGCATGGCCATCAACAAGGACTTCGCCGAGCGCGTGAACAACGGGGAGAAGGAGGCCGACGCGGTCTCCGCCCTCACCAAGGAGGACATCCCCTGCACCTACTGGACCGCGTCTGCGCTGGGCAAGTGGGCCAAGGCCAGCGGCATCGCCAAGTCCCTGCGCCACATCGGCACCGTCAAGGCCTACATCGGCAAGGTCGAGGAGCTCGAGCCCACGTACTACCACCACGGTCCGTGGCGCTACTGGGGCGCGTACTACTCGGTGCTGCCCAGCTTCGCGGGTCGCGACCTGGACAAGTCCGCCGAGTACTTCGAGAAGACCATGGCCGCGTCCCCGAACTACCTCGGCTCCTACGTGCTGCGGGCGGAGAACCTCGCCGTCGCCAACCAGGACGTGAAGCAGTTCGACGCCGACCTCGAGAGGGTCCTGTCGTTCAACCTCGACGACATGCCCGAGCTCAAGCCCGAGAACGGCCGTGAGCAGGCCAAGGCCCGCAAGCTCAAGGAGGAGCGCGCGGACCTCTTCGACAAGAAGGCCCTCGAGGCCGCCGGGGAATAGGACCGCTGGTCCGCGCCTTCTTCGTCTCGACCGAGTCCCGTTCGCGGCCGCCCCGCCGGCGGTCGCTCGCCCACGCAGCCCACGTCTCCCCTTCCTCCGTACGGAGTCCGTCATGAAGCGCACCCTGGCCCTGGCCCTCGCCGCCGCGACCGCGTTTGCGGTCGGCCTGACCTCGACGGTCGTGCAAGCCAACACCCCCTACGAGCTCGCCATCGGCAGCCTCGCCCCCGACGGCTCCCCCTGGCGCGAGCTCCTCGAGGAAGCCGAGACCCGCATCGAGAAGAACTCCGGCGGTCGGATCAACGTCGTCCTGCGCCCCGCCGGCTTCATGGGCGAGGTCGAGATGGTCCAGGAGACCCGCAAGGGCGAGCGCCTGCAGGGCTGTGGCACGACCACCGCCGCCATCGCCCAGGGCGGCAACATCCCCCAGCTCCAGCTGGTGGAGCTGCCCTTCCTCTTCCGCAACAACGCGGAAGCCGACCACGTGCTGGACGCGATGTTCGACGAGTTCGGCGGCATCATGGACCGCCGCGGCTTCAAGCTCGCCATCTGGAGCGAGAACGGCTGGCGCAGCTTCGGCACCCGCACCAAGGCCATCCGCACCCCGGCCGATCTGCAGGGCATGAAGATGCGCTCGCAGGAGTCCGACGTGCACATGGCCATGTACAAGGCCTACGGCGCCACGGCGGTGCAGAAGCCCATGACCGAGGTCCTGACTGCGCTGAACAGCAACGTCATCGACGGCCTCGACAACACCGCCCTGTTCATGCAGGCGGGCGGCCTCGGCGAGCCCCTCAAGTACTTCACGCTGTCCCGCCACATCTACCAGCCCGCCGCCATCATCTACAGCAAGCGCTGGTACGACGGCCTGCCCGCGGATCTCCAGACCGTCGTCCTGGACGTCAAGGACCTCGGCACCAAGGGCCGCAAGATGATCCGGGCCGAGGAAGGCGCGATGATGGACAACTGGTCCTTCTTCGGCGTCGAGGTCATCGAGCTCTCCGGCGCAGAGCGGGAGGCCTTCGCCAAGCCCGCCCGCGCCATGCACGACTCGTTCGCCGCCACCATCGACGGCGGTCCGGCCCTGCTCGGCAAGATCCGCGGCAAGATCAACGAGAAGCGCTGATCACAGCGTACTGAACGGCATCGTCGCCAGCGACGGCCCACGGCGCGAGCCTGCCCGCAACCCAGCGCGGCATGCTCGCGCTTCGTGCGGTAGGGTGGGCGGCTCGCGGAGGGTTGCATGCAAGGGATCGGCGCGCTGCTCGGGGCCATCGACCGGTTCTTCCGGGGACTGGTCACGGGAATCCGGGACGGGGTGAAGGGGCTCGCCACCGGGCCGCTGCAGGGCGTGCTCTTCGCGCTCGTGCTGACGCTCACCGGCGTGCTGGTCGTCATCCAGGCCGTGTGGCGCTGGATCGACCGCGGGATGGGCATCGCCGAGCGGGTGCTCATCGTCGCCGCGACCCTGGGCATGACCGCCCTGGTCTTCAACGGCTACCTCATGGAGCAGGCGACGGTGCTGACCGCGCCCTCCAGCGAGGAGGTCCCTACCGAGACCACCGAGTCCGAAGAGGCCCCCGCCCCGGTGGAGCCGGCCCCCAGCGAGCCCGCTCCCAGCGCACCGGCCGAGCCCGCGCCGGTCGAGCCCGACCCTGCCACCGGCGACGCCGTAGTCACCCTCACCGGCGACGGCGAGAACGTCGAGATCACCGGCGACGCGGGCACCTTCTCCCTGCCCGGCACCGTGCCCCCCGGCACCTACACCGCCAAGGCCACCTTCCCCGGCTACGACGCCCCCATGGACGCCGGAGAGCTCGAGCTCGAGCCCGGACCCATCGAGGTGAAGTGCAGCTCCTTCGCCGAGACCTGCCGAACCCGAAAGGCCCCCGCCGGCGCGACCCCGCCACCTCCCGCGACCCCGGAGCCTGCCACCGCCGGAGCCGGTGAGGGCGCGGTCGTCACCCTCACCGGCGACGGCGAGAACGTCGAGATCAC
>CALATR010000984.1 GCA_937891875.1 uncultured Pseudomonadota bacterium
AGGTGCTCGACCCGGCGGCTGTGCTCGGACTCGACCCCGTAGCTGTCCGCGAGCTCAGCGTCGTAGATGCGCATGCCCCGCCCGCGGCGCAGATGCCCGAAACCGGCTTCGATCGCCTGCAACACGCGTGGTCGCTGCCGCGCCTCCCACGCGTCCAGGGCCAGCCAGTCGGGGTCGCGCGCCTCGTCGGGCTCGGGTGCGCGGCCGATGCCGACCCACTCGGGATCGCACGCGCCCAGCTCCTCGAAGCACCGCTGGGCCTCGCGGAGCGACAGGTGCGTCGCCTCGGAGTACGGCTCGCTGCCGGCGTCGACGTCCTGCCAGCAGCACACCGGGCAGATGTCCCAGGTGCCCGGCGGGGCCTCGGGGAGGGTGCGGTAGCCGCAGCAACGGCAGGCATGGCGGGGGGCATCCACCGGGACACGATCAGCCGCGGAAGTCCTCGGGGGCGGCGGGCTTGTTGCCCAGGATATCTTCGATCCGCTCCATGAGGGCATCATCGAGCTTGTCCAGCAGGGCCACGGCCTTCATGTTCTCCACCACCTGCGCGGTGCGCGAGGCGCCGGTGATCACCGTGCTCACGTGCGGATGGCTCGCGGTCCAGGCGAGGGCCAGCTGGGCCGTCGACGCACCCAGGTCCGACGCCAGCTCGGACAGCTGGCGGACCTTCTCGATGCGCTCGGGGAACTGGGGGTCGTTCTGGATGCGCTCGCGGAGCCAGCTGTACTGGGGCAGCGCCAGGCGGGATCCCTCGGGCACGCCCTCGTTGTACTTGCCGGTCAACAGCCCGCTCGCGAGGGGGCTCCAGGTGGTCGTGCCGAGGCCCTTGTCCCTGACCAGCCCGGCGTACTCGACCTCCACGCGCTCCCGGTGGAACATGTGGTACTGGGGCTGCTCCATGGTCGGCCCGATCATGCCGAGCTGGTCGGCGACGCGCCAGGCCTCGCGGATCTCGTCCGCGCTCCACTCGCTGGTGCCCCAGTAGAACGCCCAGCCGCGGTCGATGACGTGGTTCATCGCGCGCACGGTCTCTTCGATGGGCGTCTGGCTGTCGGGTCGGTGGCAGAAGACGAGGTCCAGGTGGTCGAGCCCGAAGCGCTTGCGGGCAGCGTCGACCCCCTCGATGACGTGCTTGCGAGACAGGCCACGCTGGTTCGGCCCCGAGCCACCCCAGAAGATCTTCGTGCTGACGACGTACTCGTCGCGGCTCCAGCCCAGCTGGTGCAGGGCCTTGCCCATGATGATCTCGGCCTTGCCCTCGGCGTAGGCCTCGGCGTTGTCGAAGAAGTTGCAGCCGGCCTCCCGTGCGGCGGCCATCGCCTCCTTGGCCGGACCGACGTCCAGCTGGTGGTCGAAGGTGACCCAGGAGCCGAAGGACAGGGCGGAGACCTTCAGCCCGGAGCGGCCGAGGTTGCGGTAGGGCATGGACATGGGGACCTCGCGGGGTCTAGGGCTTGGGCGGCACGCGCTGCAGCCAGCCCTGCCCAGGTCCGCTCGCGTAGAAGAGCAGGCTGTCCCTGCCATCTCCGTCGACGTCGATGCCTGGGAGCGGGGTCCAGGACGTCCGGATGGGCGCCCACTGGCTCGCGCTGTGGTCCACCATGTAGTCCGACCCGGTGCCCAGCAGGCTGGACTGATCGAGGAACCATGCCCGTCCTGCGGCGTCGGCTACCGTCGTGGCGACGATCTCGTCGAAGGGATCGCCGTCGAAGTCGACCCGCACGAGGTCGGAGAAGGTGTGGCCACCCGCCGCCTGCAGCTCCCAGGTGGGCGTGCCGGGCGGGTTGGACACCGGTCCGGCGAAGACCTGCGCGCGATCGCCCTGGAGCCAGATGAGGTCGCGGGCGCTGTCGCCGTGGACCTCGGCGACGGTCAGGAAGCCGGAGCCCGCGATGAAGAGGACCTGGTCCCGGGTCGCGTCCCGGTCGTCGCCGAGGCCGACCCCGCCGGGCACGATCAGGTGGCCGTAGCCGGAGCCGGTGTAGGCCGTGAGGTCGAGGTCGTCGTAGCCATCGTCGTCCCAGTCGACCGGCCGCACGTCCGTGATGAAGCCCCCGGGGATCCCCCAGCCACTCTCGATGACGTCGTCCTCCTCCACCGTGCCGCTCACCGTCGGCCCCAGCTCGAGCGCCACGCCCCGGGTCGCGGACTGGGCGTAGATGACCTCGTCAGAGCCGTCACCGTCGAGATCCGCGAGGCGGGGCCGGCTGGACGGCAGCGCGTGCACCCACACCCGGGCGACGTCGTCCGCGGGCACCCGGCGGTCGGTCGGCACTCCCAGGACCGCGAGCCCGTCGGGATGGTCGGGCACGCCCTGGTGGGAGACGACCAGCTCCACCGCCCCGCCGCCCAGGTGGGCCAGCTCGGGCGCGAGCTTGGGGTCGGTGCGCGCGCCGACGGGCAGCGCGATGGACACGGACGAGGATCGGTCCGCCGGCCGACCGGCCCAGGGGTCGTCCGGTCCGATGAAGTGCACCTCACCCTCGATCAGGATGGCCACCCCGTCGCGGCCGTCCCCGCCCCAGGCGCCGACGCTGACTACGTGCGGGTTGGGCACCTCGATCAGCTCGGTCTCCAGGCGATCCTCGATCCACATGGTGTCGACGAAGGTGTCACAGTTGTCGTCGGCGTCGTTCCACAGCTCGGTGCCGCCGGGATGAGTCGTGGCGGACTCGTCGTCGCAGTCGCCATCGTCGAGGGACCAGCCGTCGCCGTCGAAGTCGAGGGAGCCGCAGTCCCCGTTGATCGCGCCGGGCGAGCCGTAGGTCGTGCCGTAGCCCCGCTTCTTGGACGGGCACCACGCAGACGGGACAGGCTTGGCGTCTCGCCTGGCGGAGCGCTCGTCGAGCTGCATCGCGTAGCCATACTGCGCCTTCCACCCATCGAACTCGGCCTCGAACTGCACGCCGTCCGAGTAGAGCTTGAGCCAGGTGGGCTCGTCGGGGATCAGGTCGCCGACCATCACCCCGTCGAGCTCGAGCCCGCCGTTGATCTCCTGGTCCGCCTCCACGCCGATGACGACGCGCTGGAACGGGTCGACCATCACGTCGCCCTCGATGCGCATCCGGCCGCCGTCGTGCTCGATCCGCCAGCCCCGCAGGTTGATCGTGCGGTTGGAGACGTTGAACAGCTCGACCCAGACGCCGAACTCGGCGCGCGCGTCCCGCGGCTGCGTGAGGAGCTCGGTGATCCGCACCGAGCCCAGGTCGACAAAGGGCTCGTCCACGACGCCGTCACAGTCGTTGTCGATCCCGTCGTCGATCTCGGTCTCGACCTTGTGCACCTCGGGGTCGAGGTCGTTGCAGTCGGTCCCGCCCGCCTGCTCGGCCTCGTAGCCGTCGCCGTCCTGGTCGGGATCGACCCGGCCCAGCAGCGGCACCTCCTGGAGCTCGCCTCCGGCCTCGACGGTCAGGATGCCGTCGTAGCTGTAGGTCGGCCAGGTGGGCGTGAAGAGCATGCGCACCGTGCGGGCCTCCTCCGGAGCGACCTGCCGGAAGGGCGGGGTGGCGAACGCCCAGTGATCGACGTCGTCCAGGGAGATCCGGTCGATCTGCACGGTGCCGCCGCGGGCGCAGCGGTGCTCGAGGCGCAGCGGCGTGGGGGTCGACTCGAAGAAGCGCGCGTCCTCGACGAGGATCTCGTCGGGCAGGTGCAGCCGCGGGCAGGGACCGCCGCCCCCGAAGAGGCCGGAGCCTTCGCCGCAGGCGGGGAGGAGGAGCAGGAACAGGGGGGTGAGGCGTTTCATCGCCCGCAGTCTACGGTCTGGATCCGCCACCTGTGACCCGAACCTGCAGGCGCCCGGCGGCGAGCTCGACGTCGAGATCGGTGCCGTCAGAGACGCGATCGGCTCGGCTCACCACCCCATCGGGTCCATGCACGATGGCGTAGCCCCGGTCCAGCACGGCCCTGGGCGAGAGTGCCTGCAGTCGCGCCTCCAGGGATCGCAGGCGCTCGCGACGGGTGCGCAGGTCCTGCTGCACGACCCGATCGAGCCGAGCCCGGGCCTCGACCGCGCGCCGACGCACATCGGAGAGGCGCCGGGCCGGGTGCCGCAGGCGCTGCTCCAGGGAGGACACCCGCTCCCGGCGGCGCCGAAGCAGGCGGATCAAGCCCTCTTCCAGCCGCAGCTCCGCCTGCTCGAGGCCGCGGGAGAGCGCCGGTCCATCGGGCAGGACCCGGACGGCGGCGGCGGTGGGCGTGGGCACGGCCACGTCGGCGACCAGATCGGCGATCGTGGTGTCGACCTCGTGCCCGACGGCGCTGACGACCGGGACGGGCAGGTGGGCCAGGCAGCGGGCCAGGGTCTCGTCCTGGAAGGCGAGCAGGTCCTCCACCGAGCCGCCGCCGCGGGTGACGACGATGACCTCCGCCTCGCCCTGCTCGACCAGCAGCTCGACCGCCTGGATGATCTCGGCCGGTGCCCGCGGCCCCTGGACCGAGGTGTGGGCGACCACGATGCGGGTCGCCGGGAAGCGCTCGCCGCTCACCCGCAGGAAGTCCTGCAGGGCTGCGCCGCCCAGGGACGTCGCGACGCCGACCACACGAGGAGCCTGGGGCAAGGGCCTCTTTCGCCGATCGTCCAGCAGGCCTTCCGCGGCGAGGCGCATCTTGCGGGCCTCGATCTCCCGCGCGAGCTTGCCGAGCCCGGCGGGGCGCAGATCGTTGACGTAGAGCTGGAAGAGGCCGCGCTGGGCGTACACGGAGAGGCGACCGCGCACCAGGACCCGGTCTCCCTGGTCCGGTCTGTAGCGCAGACTACGCCAGGTGGTCCTCCAGCACACCGCGCCGAGGTTCGACCGCCCGTCGGTCAGCGTCATGAACACATGGCCAGCGGGCGACTGGGACAGCTGGCGGATCTCCGCCTCGACCAGCACCCGCGGATAGTGGCGGGACAGGATCGTGTCGACTTCCTCGACCAGACCGGTGACGCTGTAGGGCTGTCCGGGAGTCAACGCTGTCCTCGGTGGAAGTCCTGGGAAGAGACTGTCATCATGCCGATCGACGGCGCCGCGTGACAGGCCGATGCGAGAGGGCCTCGGGCGGGGGACTTCCGTTCAACCCGCCTACCACGTTAAACCCGCCCGCACTGCGAGGATTTGCCATGGCCATGTACGAGCAGGACGAGACCGGTGGGATGAGCGTCTTCCTTCGGGAGGAACCGCAGAAGCCCGGAGCGGGCGCCGCCGAGATCGCCCCCCCGCCGGCCCCCAGCAACACGGGCTCGAGCCTGACGGCTGTGTTGGTCGCCGTCCTGGCCATCGCCGTCGCCGGCGGCGCTGCGGCCGCCTGGTACGCCTGGAAGCCCGACGTCGACCTCTCCCTGCGCACCCCGGTCACGGAGTCGCACCCCTACCAGGAGACCGTGGCCTACCTGCAGGAGTTCGACGTCATGCAGGCCATCGCCGGCGACGACCTGCAGGTCGCCGACGCGGGCGACACGGTGGTGGACTGGAACATCAGCGGCGAGGGGCACGCGGACATCCACCTGGACGTCACCGGCAGCCGGGGCGCGGCGCAGGTCTGGGCCACCTGGGAACGCAGCCAGAACGCCTGGGTCGTGACGTCTGCCGCCTACCGCATCGGCGACGGCGTGCGCGAGCCCATCCCCCTGGGCAAGGGTGACTTCCTGACCCAGGATCAGCTGGACGTCTGGCGCCGCGCCGACCCGGACACCCTGCTGGGTCGCGGCCAGCGCGAGTACGTGCAGGGGCAGCACATGCAGGCGATCGAGCTCTTCAACAAGGCGATGGAGCAGGAGCCCGAGACCATGGAGCCGCTGTACTGGCGCGGCCGCACCTTCGAGGCGCTGGGCAACAGCCCCAAGGCGATCGCTGACTACCAGCGCCTGCTGACGGTCGAGCCGGACCACCCGGCCGCCCTCGCCCGCCTCGACGCCATGCGCGCCAGCCCGCCCCTCGGCGCCCCCCAGGTCGAGACGCCGGACATCGAGGAGAAGCCCAAGAAGGGCCCGAGCCCGGTGAGCCTGATCCCGCGCTGATCGCGGAGCAAGCTCCTCAGTCGACCGACACCAGCGTGACGCCGAGCAGCGCCGCCAGCCGGCGCGCATCGCGGTCGGTCTCCCGCCGCGGTCCCAGGATGGCCTCGGCGCCCTCCGACGCCAGATCGTGGTCCTCCTCGGGGTCCTCGTCGATGTCGAAGAGCAGCTCGTCCCCGGTGGACAGGGTCCGGATGTACTTCATGCCGCCGGTGCGCCGACCGGCCAGCCAGCGCCCCTCCTCGTCCTGACCGGCGAGGGGTGCAGCGAGGCCGACCTTGCGGCTGCCGTCGAAGAAGCCGAGCACGGACAGGGCCTGCGCCTCGTGGCGGGGCTCGATCTCGGCGTGCTCGAGCACCGTCGGGAAGACGTCGAGCAGGCGGGTCTGGGAGGTGACCACGCCGCCACGACCGACGCCGGGGACCTTGAGCACCAGCGGTACGTGCACGACCTCGTCCCGCAGTCCGGACGTGTCCCACAGGCCGTGCTCGCCGAGGTGCTGTCCGCCGGTACCGACCAGGACCACCACGGTGTTGTCGGCGTGTCCGGTCGCCTCGATGCCCTCCAGGATCCGCCCGACCTGCAGGTCCACGTACGCGACCTCCTCCCGGTAGAGCCGGCGCAGGGTGCGGACCTCGGTGGCGTCGTAGGATGTGCGTCGCTCGCGGATGCGGGCGGCGTGGTCGACCAGGGGCGCGTCCGGCGTGCCGTTGGCCTCGTAGCCGGGGAGCCCGTGGGCCACGAAGGGCGTGCGGGGCTCGCGCAGCTGGACGAGGGCGAAGGTGGGCAGGTCCGCGTGGGCCGCCTGCCAGGCGAGGAAGGCGTCGACCGTGGCCGCGCCGGTGCGTGGATCGCTGAAGTAGCCCAGCAGACGCCCCAGATCGCCGACGATGCGCTGGCGGGACAGGCCGGGGAGCGCGGCGAAGCGGGCGTCGTCGTAGATCTGATAGCCGTGGCCGAAGCCGCGCCAGGCGCCGATGGCCGGGTCGCTGACGAAGCCGCCGACCGCGTAGCCTTCGGACGAGAGGGTCGCGGAGAGCAGGCCCCGGGCGCGGAGCAGGTGGTCGTCGGGGCGGAGCACCTGGTGGGTGGTGGGCGGCAGGCCCGTCAGCAGCGAGGCGATGGCACCCGCGGGATCGGGGGTGGGGGTGATGACCTGGGTGAACACGGCCCCGTCGGTGACGAGGCGATCGATGTTCGGGGTCTCGGCGCTGCCGAGGTCCGCGCGCAGTCCGTCGACCGCGATGACGACGAAGCGGGGATCGCTCTGCAGGGCGCCGCGCCCGCCGGTGTCCCGGGACAGGGAGAGGCCGACCCCGGCCGCCTGGAGCACGACCATGCCGCCGAGCGCCGCGGGCCAGAAGCCGATCGGTGCCTTCTGGCCGAACTCACCCATGCGGTAGAGCCGGCCGGAGAGCAGGAAGATCGTTGCAAACAGGAAGATCGGCAGGGCGGCGAGGAAGACGGCGGCCCAGGCGCGGCCGTTGATCCACTCGTCGACCGCGAAGCCGCCGAAGAGGTAGCCGACGAGCACGAGTCCGGTGGTGGCGAGCTGGAGCGAGAGCGCCCGGCTGACGACGACCCGACGCAGCAGCAGGTGGATGGGCCAGCCGACCAGGAAGGCGACCAGGAACCCCAGGATGCCGAAGCTGATGGCCGCGGTGGCGACCAGCGCGAGCAGCCCGCCGATCGACAGCTGCATGGTCACGAGCACGCCCAGGGGCAGGGCCTCCAGGCCGCCGACCAGCAGGCCGAGGGCCGCGCCGTGCAGGGCGCCACGCATCACGAGTCGGGGCAGCGAGAGGTCGTCGTCCATCGGGTCTCCGGCGCAGGGTCTACCATCGGTCGTCAGACCGTGCCGCCGGACCCCGGGTTCACGGATCCCCATGGCGTGACAGGATGTCCACGCTACCGGCCGTCCTGGCCCTGGAGTCTCCGTGCGAATCCTGCTGCTCGCCGCCCTGCTCGTCCCCGCTCCCGCCCTCGCCGGCAAGCGCAAGGCCCCCGCTCCGGACCTCGCCGACACCGCCGCGGTGGTGATCGGGCGCGCGCTGCAGGCCAAGGACACCACCTGGACCCGCATGCAGGAGCTGTGCGACGACATCGGACACCGCCTGTCCGGCACCCCCGAGCTGGAGCGCGCGGTGGACTGGGCGGCCAGGCGCATGGAGGAGGACGGACTGTCCGTCACCCGCGAGCCCATCGAGGTGCAGCGCTGGGTCCGGGGAAGCGAGTCCCTGGTGATCGAGACATCCGGGCGGGCGCGGGAAGTCCCGATCCTCGGCCTCGGCAACAGCGTCGGCACCGGTGGCGAGGTGATCGAGGGCGAGGTCCTGGTGGTCGGCAGCTTCGAGGAGCTGGTGGCGAAGAAGGAGGCTGTGAAGGGGAAGATCGTGCTGTACGACGTGCCCTTCACGACCTACGGAGGGACGGTCGGCTATCGCTACCGGGGCGCGTCCGAGGCCGCCCGGCACGGGGCCATCGCCTCGCTGGTGCGCTCGGTCGGGCCCACGTCCCTGTCGACCCCCCACACCGGCAGCCTCGGCTACGTCGACGACGTCCCGCAGATCCCGGCGGCGGCGGTGGACATCGAGACCGCCGCCTGGCTGCACCGGCTCCAGGATCGGGGCCAGAAGGCGACCGCACGGCTGTCGATGGAGGCGCACTTCGAGGACCCCGTCACCAGCCACAACGTCGTCGGCGAGCTGAAGGGCCGCGAGCTGCCCGATCAGGTCGTCGTGGTGGGGTGCCACCTGGACAGCTGGGACGTGGGCCAGGGCGCCCAGGACGACGCGGCCGGCTGCGTCGCGGCCATGGAGGCGGGGCGGATCCTCGCGAGCCTGGACGTGCGCCCCCGCCGGACCGTGCGCGTCGTGCTCTTCACGAACGAGGAGAACGGCCTCGCGGGCGGTCGCGGCTACCAGGAGGCCCACGCCGACGAGGACATCGTCGCCGCCATGGAGATGGACACCGGCGCCGGTCCGTTCGAGGGCTACCGGATCGACGCCCGCACCGGGGGCACCGACGACGAGACCCTGGCCGAGCGCGAGCGCATCATCGCCGCATTCGGAGCGGTCGAGCATCTCTTCACTGCACTCGATCCCGAGTTCGTCCCCAGCTTCTCCGGCGCCGACGTCGGCCCGCTGGTCGACCACGGTACGCTGGGGATCGGCCTTGCGATGGACACGACGGGATACTGGCCCATCCACCACACCGAAGCCGACACCCTCGACAAGATCGATCGCGCCCACTTCCAGCGCGACGTCGCCGGCATGGCGCTCATGACCTGGGTGCTCGCCGAGTGGCCCGATCTCCCGCGGGTGCAGCGAACCCTGGGAGGACACCCATGACCACCATGCACGCCATCCTGCCCGGCCCCGAGATGCAGTGGGCCGAGACCGAGCGCCCCGAGCCCGGGCCCGGCGAGGTCCGCATCCGCGTCGCCGCCACCGCGGTCAACCGCGCCGACCTCATGCAGGCCGCCGGCCGCTACCCGCCTCCCCCCGGCGCCTCTCCGATCCTCGGCCTCGAGTGTGCCGGCGTGGTCGAGGCCGTCGGCGAGGGCGTCACCGAGGTCGCAGTCGGCGATCGCGTCGGCGCCCTGCTCGCCGGCGGAGGCTACGCCGAGCACGTCGTGTGCCCAGGCGCCCACACCCTGCCTCTCCCCGACGACATGGACTTCGTCACCGGCGCGGCCCTCCCCGAGGTCCTGACCACGGCCTTCCTGAATCTCCGCATCGAAGCCGGACTCCAGCCCGGCGAGCGTGTCCTGCTCCACGCCGGCGCGAGCGGGGTCGGCACCACCGCGCTCCAGCTCTGCCGGGCCTGGGGCAACCCGACCTGGGTCACGGTCGGCAGCGCGGACAAGGTCCAGACCTGCATGGGGTACGGCGCGGACGGCGGCAGCAACCGCCACGACGGGCCCTGGGTCGACGACGTCATGTCCTGGACCGAGGGTCAGGGCGTCGACGTCGTCCTCGACCCGGTGGGCCAAGGCTACGTCGCGGAGGACCAGAAGGCCCTCGCCATTGGCGGCCGCATCGTGCTCATCGGCCTGCTGGGCGGTCGGAGCGAGACCATCGACCTGGGCCGCATGCTGGTGAAGCGCCAGCGCCTGATCGGCAGCGTGCTGCGCGCTCGGAGCGACCAGGAGAAGGCGGAGATCCTGGCCCGCCTGCGCGCCGAGGCCTGGCCCCTGGTGGAGGACGGCACGCTCGCGCCCCACGTGCACGAGGTCATGTCGATCGAGGACGCCAAGGCCGCCCACGCACTCATCGCGAGCAACGCGACCACCGGCAAGGTCATGCTGAAGGTGCCGGGGTTCGGGCCCTGACCGATGGCGCGCGTGCGCGAGCGCCTGCCGAGGCTGTCGCCGGTCCAGCGCGCCGGACGGGCCACCACCAGCGTCGGCTGCGCCCTGCTGTTCGCGACTGCCATCTTCGGTGCGATCCCGCTCGTCCTCCTCCTGCGGAACGGCAGCGCGGGGACAGAGCACCTCGTCTTCCCGATCGGTGGCCTCGCCCTCGCGCTCTCGATCGTGGCGGGCGGCGTGCTCGCCAGTCGCCTCCCCGCCCCGCGCTTCTCCCGCC
>CALATR010000985.1 GCA_937891875.1 uncultured Pseudomonadota bacterium
CGCGACGGTGTGCGCACCGCCGAGGAGGACCTGCACCGCCTCACCGAGCAGGAGCTCGCCCTGACCCGCAAGGTCGACGGCCTGCGCGCTCGCGTCGAGTCCGTCCGTGAGGACATCGAGACCCTGCGCGCCCGCATGGACGAGCGCTACCAGCTCTCCGTGCCCGGCCTGCTCGACCAGCTGGATGCCCGCGGCTCGCTGATCCTGGAGCCCGATCCTGCAGTCACGGTCGAGGTTGAGGTCGACGGCGTGGTGATCCCTGCCATCCAGGCCATCGCGGTGACGGGCTCGGATCTGACGGACGAGGAGGGGATCGCCGAGCGCGTCGAGGCCCTGCAAACCGCCCGCGCCGAGCTCGAGCGCATCGGTGACGTCAACCTGGCCGCGCTGGACGAATGGACCGAGGTCCGCGAGCGCCATGCCGATCTCGAGGCCCAGCGCGCCGACCTGGAGGCGTCGGTCCAGCGGATCCGAGCGGCCATCGCCAAGATGAACCGGACCTGTCGGCAGCGCTTCCGCGACACCTTCGACCTCGTGAACGCGCACTTCCAGGAGATGTACCCGCGCCTCGTGGGCGGCGGTGCCGCCAGGCTCTCCCTCACCGACGAGGAGGACCTGCTCGAGACCGGCGTCGACATCTTCGTGCAGCCCCCCGGCAAGCGCCTGCAGAACCTGTCGCTGCTCTCGGGCGGCGAGAAGGCGATGACCGCGATCGCGCTGATCCTGTCGCTGTTCAAGGTCAAGCCCTCGCCCTTCTGCGTGCTGGACGAGGTCGACGCCCCGCTCGACGAGGCCAACGGCAGCCGCTTCAACGAGGCGCTCCGGGAGATGGCCCAGCACTCCCAGTTCATCGTCGTCACCCACAACCGCAAGACAATGGAGTGTGCGGCGACCTTGTACGGCATCACGATGCCCCAGCCCGGCTGTTCCCGCCTCGTGTCGGTGCAGCTCGGCTGATCTGCCGGCTTGCGCGCGCTAACGTGCGAGCGAGCCAGGAGGTCGGATGGAGCCCGAGCAACCCGAGTCCATCGAGTCCGTGCCGGACGGTGCTCCCCAGGACGCACCGCTGTACTACGACGGTGGAACCCTGGCGATGGTCGGGGGGCTCTCCGGCCTGCTGGTCATCGTCGCCATCGCGGTCGTCGTCGGCCTGCGGCTGCGCGGTCGCCCGACCCCCGAGTTCCAGGAGCCGGAAGAGCAGGTCATCCCTGCAGAACACCGCGGCGAGCTCCCCGAGATCCCGACCCCGGTCGCACCTGTCGCGGGCACCGGCCTCGTGGGTCGTCTCCGGGTGGCCCTGTCCCGCAGTCGCGAGGCCTTGCAGGGTCGCTTCGACGCGCTCTTCGGACGGGACACGGTGGACGACGCCCTGTTCGAGCAGCTCGAGGAGACGCTGCTCACGGCGGACGTGGGCGTTCACACCACCGACGCCATCCTCGGCGAGCTGCGCGAGCTCGCGGGCAAGGGGGACGCGGACCCGGACGCCCTGCGCAAGGCGCTGCGGGAGGCCATCCGCACCCGCCTGGCTGCAGTCGACAGCGACCTGACGCGGCCCGACGGCGCCAAGCCGTGGGTGATCCTCGTGGTCGGGGTCAACGGAAGCGGCAAGACCACGACCATCGGCAAGCTCGCCGCCCGGTTCCGCGACCAGGGCCTGTCGGTCATGCTGGCCGCCGGGGACACCTACCGCGCCGCTGCCGCCGACCAGCTCGCCATCTGGGCCGAGCGATCCGGTGCCGACATCGTCCGCGGCGAGCCTGGCAGCGATCCCGGAGCGGTCGTGTACCAGGCCATCGAGGCCGCCCAGGCACGCGGGCTCGACGTCGTGCTCGTCGACACCGCAGGCCGCCTGCAGACCGCACGTCCGCTGATGGAGCAGCTCTCCAAGGTCCGACGGGTCATCGAGAAGCGGATGGAGGGTGCACCCCACGAGACGCTCCTCGTGTTGGACGGCACCATGGGCCAGAACGGCCTGTCCCAGGCGCGGCTGTTCCACGACGCGACGCCCCTGACTGGCGCTGCGGTCACCAAGCTCGACGGCACGGCCAAGGGGGGCATGGTGCTCACCCTCGCCGCCGAGCTCGACCTGCCGATCAAGCTCATCGGCATCGGCGAGCAGGTCGGCGACTTGCAGGACTTCGACGCGGACGCCTTCGCCGACGCGCTGGCGTGAGCCCGGGGTGGGGCATCGGCCGGGCGGCCACGTTACACCCGGCGTGATGAAGGTCCGCATCACCATCCGAGGACGCACCTACACCGTCCGGAGCGACGAGGACGACGTCGACCTGCAGCAGGTCGCCGCCTACGTCGACTCCAAGATGGACGAGATCGCGGGCCGCAGCTCGGCCGGGTTCGACGAGTACACCGTCGCCATGCTCGCCTGCCTCAACATCGCGTCCGAGTTCGAGCGCTACCGTCGCCGCATGGACGGTGAGCTCGAGGGACTGGACCGGGATCTGGCCGCGGCCGAGGTCGTGCTGCGGGCGGCGATGCCCCAGGACGAGGAAGCCGGATCCGGCGCAAGCGGTGAGTCGGCAGATGCGGCGGTCGAGGCCGCCGAGGCGTGAGCGCGACGCGCCCGGCCCTCAAGCTGTCGGTGCGGACTCTGTCGCGCGTGTTCTCGGTCCTGATGATCATCGCCAGTGGATCCGTGCTGGCGATTGCTGCCTGGTTGGATCCAGCGACGGAGGCCGGCCAGGGGACCCACACCCAGCTCGGGCTGGGGGAGTGCACGGTGCTTCAGCTGACCGGCTGGCCCTGCCCCATGTGCGGCATGACGACGACGTTCTCGCTGATGGCGCACCTGCAGCCGCTCCAGGCCCTGTGGAACCAGCCCTTCGGGGTGGTCCTGTTTGCCAGCACGGCGGCGGTCTTTGCCATCGGCCTGATCGAGCTGATCCAGCCGCGGGACCGCTGGCGGCGGATCTGGGCACGCATGCTGGCCGTCGAGGGCTGGCTGGCGGTGCTGTTCCTGGGCGGGCTCGGCCTGTCATGGGCTTGGAAGATCGCCCTCATGCGGGGTTGGCTGGGCTGAATCGCGCAGGGCCCGAAAATCGATCGATTTTATCTTTGACGCCCCCCCCAGGAAGCCATAGATGTCGTGGGCCGGTCGGAGCGACGCTCCGGTTGGCCGGTCGTGGGCGCTGCCCCGACCCCCCACTGAGAGGCCCTCCAAGTCTCTCAACAAGGCCCGGATCACCCGCAAGGGTGAACAGGCGCTGCTCTCTGACATCCAAGCAGAAGTGGAAGGCGAGCGTTCCGCCGAGTCGGATCCTTCGGGTTCCGGGTCGGCCCCATACTAGAGAAAGACCTCATGGGCCTAC